>CANGRP010000053.1 GCA_947456005.1 Caulobacteraceae bacterium | reverse complement strand
GTCGCCGCCGGCGCCTCCCCCGAGGCCCAGGCCCTTCTCGGCCGCACGGTCGCCATTCTGGGCGGCGAGATGTACGCCGAGTACCGCTGCGTGCGCGCCGCCGACGCCCTGCTCCTGCCGGAGGGGACGGATCCCCGGGACGGCGCTTCCTGCTTCGTCAACCCGCTGACCGCCCTGGGCATGGTCGAGACCATGAAGCTGGAGGGCCATTCCGGCCTCGTCCACACCGCGGCGGCCTCCAACCTCGGCCAGATGCTGAACCGCATCTGCCTGGAGGACGGCGTGCCCCTGGTGAACATCGTGCGCAGCCCCGCCCAGGCGAAGATCCTGAAGGACCAGGGCGCAAAGGTGGTCTGCGACTCCTCCCAGCCCGACTTCATGGAGAGCCTGGTGGCGGCCCTGACCGAGACCGGCGCCACCCTGGGCTTTGACGCCATCGGCGGCGGCAGGCTCGCCGGGCAGATCCTGACCGGCATGGAGATCGCCGCCAACGCCCGCAGCCCGGGCGGCTTCTCGCGCTATGGCTCCACCACCCACAAGCAGGTCTACATCTACGGCGGCCTCGACACCGGCCCGACCGAGCTGAACCGCGGGTTCGGCATGGCCTGGGGCCTGGGCGGCTGGCTCCTGACCCCCTTCCTGATCCGCATCGGTAAGGAAGCCGCCGACCGGCTGCGGGCCCGCGTCGTGGGCAACCTGAAGACCACCTTCGCCTCGGGCTACACCACCGAGGTGTCGCTCACCGACCTTCTCACCCCCGCGGCCGTCCAGGCCTGCAACCGCAAGGCCACCGGCGAGAAGTTCCTCGTCCGGCCGTGACCCCAAAGCCCCCCCGGGACAGGTTTCCGCGGGGGGATTCACATTGCCAAGGCCGACCTGCGCGGCCATAACCACGAAGACAAAAGGGAGGTTCTTCTCATGCGTGAAGCCGTAATCGTTTCCTATGCCCGCACGGGCCTGGCCAAGTCCGGCCGGGGTGGGTTCAACATGACGCCGCCGATGTCCATGGCGGCCCACGCGATCAAGCACGCGGTGGAGAAGTCGGGCGTCGAAAAGGACTTCGTCGAGGACTGCTTCCTTGGCAACAACGCCCACAGCGCACCGAACATCGGCCGCCAGGCCGCTCTGCTGGCCGGCATGCCGGTGACCACCGCCGGCGTCTCCGTGAACCGCTTCTGCTCGTCGGGTCTGCAGACCATCGCCATGGCGGCCAACCACATCCGTGGTGACGGCGCTGATTGCGTCGTGGCCGGCGGGGTGGAGAGCATCTCAATCAGCGGAGGGCGCTTCCCGCCTGAGGCCATGGACCCGGAGCTGGCCCAGATCGCGCCGGCCATCTACATGGCCATGATCGACACCGCCGACATCGTCGCCAAGCGCTACAATGTCAGCCGCGAGGCCCAGGACGAGTTCTCCCTGCGCTCCCAGCAGCGGATGGCCGCCGCCCAGCAGGCCAACCTGTTCGCCGACGAGATCGTCCCGATGAAGACCAAGATGAAGCAGGTCAACAAGGAGACGAAGGAAGAGACCATCGTCGACTACGTGGTCAACCGTGACGAGTGCAACCGTCCCGACACCAACCTCGAGGGCCTCGCCAAGCTCCAGCCTGTCATGGGCGAGGGCAAGTTCATCACCGCCGGCAACGCCTCCCAGCTGTCTGACGGCGCCGCCGCCGTCCTCCTGATGGAAGGCAAGGAAGCCGAGCGCCGGGGCCTCAAGCCCCTCGGCCGCTTCGTCTCCTGGGCCGTCGCCGGCTGCGAGCCCGACGAGATGGGCATCGGCCCGGTCTTCGCCATTCCGAAGCTCCTGAAGCGGAACGGCCTGAAGGTCGACGACATCGACCTGTGGGAGCTGAACGAGGCGTTCGCCAGCCAGTGCCTCTACTGCCGCGACCACCTCGGCATCGACCCCGAGAAGTACAACGTCAACGGCGGCTCCATCGCCATCGGCCACCCCTTCGGCATGACCGGCGCACGCCTGACGGGCCACGTCCTGCAGGAAGGCCAGCGCCGCAAGGCCAAGTGGGCCGTGGTGACCATGTGCATCGGCGGCGGCCAGGGCGGCGCCGGCCTGTTCGAAGTCTACAACTGATCGGCAAGGCCCCCGCCTCCGGGCGGGGGCTGACGCCTCAGCGCCTGTCGTGGCCCGCGCTCACCCGAGCCGGGCCATGACTTTTTCTATGACCTCCCTCGCGACCCCGGCCTCGACCAGGACCTCCCGGGTATGCTCGCCCAGCTTCGGCGCCCCGCGGGTCACCTCCGGCGCCCCCTCTGGGAAGCGGCCCGGCGCCGCCGGCGAGGCCATGCGCCCGCCCCAGCCGTCGGAGACCTCCACGGCGCAGCCGGTGGCGAGGTACTGCTCGCTGCCCACCACCTCCGACAGGCTCTGCAGGGGCGCCCAGGCCAGGTCGGCCTCGGTGAGGATCACCGCCGCCTCGGCCAGGGTCATTCGCGCAAAGGCAGCATCCGCCCGAGCCCGGATCTCGCGGACGATGTCGAGGTCCGTCGTCGGAAGGGCGTAGCGGGGATCGTCGATGACCTCCGGGTGGCCCAACACCTTCATCAGGGTCGGATAGCAGGAAGGTCCCTTGAGCACGAAGGTGATCCACCGGTCGTCCAGGGTCCGGAAATAGATCCCCGAGATCGGATGCGGGCGCAGGCTTCGGGGCTGGGTGGTCGGCGCCTCGCCGAACCGCAGCTGGGTGGCCATGTCCCAGCCCAGGGCGTAGGCCGCCGTGCGCAGGAGGGAGCACTCCACCAGCCGCCCCCGCCCTGTTGCGTGGCGCTCATGCAGGGCGGCCAGGACGGAGGACAGGGTGGCCAGGGCCGTGGTGTGGTCGCCAAAGCCGGGCCGGCAGGCGAAGGGCTCCTGGTCCGGCGGGATATGCGAGCGGCCGACGCCGCTCTTGGTCCAGAAGACGGTGATGTCAAAGGCCGGCAGGTCCACGTCCGGCCCCTCCAGCCCCACCCCGGAGACGCTGGCGTAGATCAGCCGGGGGAAGGCCGCCTTCAGCGTCTCGTAGTCGAGCCGGGCCCGCTTCAGGGCGCCGGGCCGGACATTGGTGATGAAGACATCCGCCCCGCTGAGGATGCCCAGCATGGCCTCGCGACCCTCAGGGGAGGCGATGTCCAGGGCCACCCCGCGCTTGCCGCGGTTCTCCATCGTGAAGATGGGATTGCCGGGGGTCTCGGCGCTCTCTGGAAAGAAGGTGCGGGTGGCGTCGCCTCCCAGGGACTCTACCTTGATGACGTCTGCGCCCCAGTCGGCCATGACGGCGGCGCATCCCGGCGCGGCGATCCAGGTGGCGAGCTCGACGACCTTCAGTCCCTGCAGCAGCATGGTCATTTCCCCCCGACGGCGTCTGTGCGCCCCTGGCCCGCCAAGATTGGCCCTGATTGACCGGCCTCACAAGCCACACTATCCCCAAGGGAAAGCCTGCCGGAGACGCCCCGGCGCCCGGCGCGGAGCCGCTGATGACCACCGAACATCCTCCCGAAGGGGCCGCCCCCGCCGCCGCCTCGGGCCGGACGCCGAGCCGGCGCTACATGGCGAGGCGGGACGCCATCATCGCCTCCGCCGTCCGCGAGATGAACCGGCACGGCGTGCGCGGCATGACACTGGGCGACGTCGCCGCCCGCCTCGACCTGGTGCCCACGGGGGTCATCTATTACTTCCGCAACAAGGAAGACCTGGCCGCCGCCGCCTTCGAGCGCAGCATCGGCCGGATCCGCGAGATGGCCGATGCTGCGCGCGGCCATGTCACGGAACGCGAGCGGGTCCAGATCTTCATCGACCAGTTCATAGGCCTCCAGCAGCGCATCGAACTGGGTGAGGCGGAGCCCCTGACCGTCTTCAACGACGTCAGGGCCCTCAACAGCGCCTCCGTGAACGAGGCGTATGTCGGCATGTTCCGGACGGTCCGCGCCCTGCTGGACCGCCGGGAGAACCGCACCCGGGCGGACCTCAACGGACGCACCCACCTGCTCATCAGCGCCCTGACCTTCGTCAGCGCCTGGATCTACACCTGGCGGGTCGAGGACTATCCGCGCATCAGCCAGAGGATCGCCTCCATCCTGCTGGACGGGATCCCGAGGGGCGGGAATGTCCCCGGCGCCCGTGTCCTTGACCTCCAGCCCGGCGGTGAGGAGATCGACGAGGGCTCGGCCGAGCACTTCCTGCGGGCCGCCACCCAGCTGATCAATGATGAAGGCTATCACGGGGCGTCGGTTGACCGGATTTCCTCGAAGCTGAATGTCACCAAGGGCGCCTTCTACCACTACAACGCCACCAAGGATGACCTGGTGGTGGCCTGCTTCCAGCGGACCTTTGACGTCCTCTGGCGCGCCATAGACGCCGCGGAGGCGGCGGGGGGCGAAGGCCTGGAGGTGATGCACTCCCTGCTCAGCGCCGTCGTCCAGTTGCAGGTGGGACCCGCCCCTCTGCTTCGGACCAGCGCCCTGTCGACGGTGCCGGAGGAGATCCGCGCGGACCTGATGTTCCGTCTTCGGCAGATTTCCATCCGGCTCGGGTCAATGCTCTGCGACGGGATCGCCGACGGATCCATCCGCGCCCTGGACACGGCCATCACCGCCCAGATTCTCACGGCCGGGATCAACGCCTCCTCGGAGCTGTCCTGGTGGCAGCCCGGCGACAATCCCGAGTCGGGGGCGAACCTGTTCACCGAGGCCATGATCCGCGGGATCATCCACCCCTGAAGAAAAAAGAGCGCCGGAGACGGATGTCCGCTCCGGCGCAGTTTCAGCTTCAAGAGGAGTTGCGATGAAGCTGGGTCAGTGAACCCGGCGAAGCACCTGTCCGGCACGTTCTCCCGTATGCCTGTCATCCTCGATGTTCACGCCGCCGTTGACGATCGTCGCCCGGTAGCCGCGGGCGCGCTGAACATAACGCGGAGCGCCGCCCGGGAAGTCGTTGACGATCTGCGGCTGGAGGCTGCGCAGTTCCGCAAGGTCGATGACGTTGATGTCCGCCCGCTGGCCGGGGGCCAGGACGCCCCGGTCGGTCAGGCCGAGCACCCGGGCCGGCGCCGAGGTGATCCGGCGCACCCCTTCCTCCAGCGAATACACCCCCCGGTCGCGGACCCAGTAGGACAGGACGAAGGTCGACCAGTCCGCGTCCATGATCTGCGAGACATGGGCGCCGGCTACATGAACGAGTACCCCATCGCCCGCCTGTGGCGCGACGCCCGGGTGCAGCGCATCTACGGCGGCGCCTCGGAGATCATGAAGGAGGTCGTCGCCCGGTCCATCTGACCTGGCTGCGTGGCCTGCGACGGCGCCTCGGCAGACCCCCTCCGTCGCGCTGCGCGCGCCACCTCCCCCTGGAAGGTGGAGGAATTTCAGCATCTTAATTGCTCCCCTGCGGGGGAGCTGCCGGCGAAGCCGACTGAGGGGCGCCGGGACCACACACCTAAGCCCTCCCGCCTCCGCCGGCGCCTCTGACGTCGGCAGGCAGCCCCGAATCTGCGCAGGAAACACCCAGACTCGCTTGATTGGACGCAAGGGCGAAGATCGTCCCAAGTTGTGGCAATTTTGTCATAGGCATCCCTTCCTAGACGTGGCAGCGTCATCTCAGATGGTGCCGGGCTTTTCAGGCAATCAGGCCGCCGGCGCAGGGAGAGAAAGCACGATGAGGGGACGTTTCTTTTGTGGCGCGTCAGCGTTCGCTGTCGCAGTCGCCGCGGGTCTCATGGCGGCGGGCTCCGCGCAGGCGCAGAGCGCCGGTCCGGCGACCGTTGAGGAGGTCGTGGTCACCGGCTCCTTCATTCGCGGCACGCCCGAGGATGCGGCCCTGCCGGTCGATGTTCTGACCGCAGATGAACTGCAGAAGAGCGGCGCGCCGACGATCAAGGACCTGATCAAGACGCTCGGCGTTTCGAGCGGCACCGATGGCGAGACCAACCAGTTCTCGTCCAACGGCCTCGAAGGCCTGAGCAATGTGAACCTTCGCGGCCTCGGCCCGGCGCGCACCCTGGTGCTGCTGAACGGCCGCCGCATGGTGTCCGCGCCCTACGGCATCGCCGAGAGCGCCCAGACCTTCGTGGACACCAACCTGATCCCCGCCGCGGCGATCGGTCGCATCGAGATCCTGAAGGACGGCGCGGCCGCCCTTTACGGCTCCGACGCCATCGCGGGCGTCGTGAACTTCATCACCAACCGGCGGCTCTCCGGCCTTGTCGCCAGCGCCGATTACTCGACCTTTGATGGGTCCGACGGCGAGTGGAACGCCTCCCTGGCCTACGGCTGGCAGGGCGATAACACCAGCTGGGTGACGACCGTCGGATACAATTTCCGGTCCGAAACCAGCTTCAACGACGTCGACGTCGCCAAGGTGTCGTTCGCCGAGAATCCCCAGTCCGGCTATTCCGGAATTGGTAATCCCGGGCGGATCTTGAACGCTCTTGCGGTTGGTACGTCAGCTCCGGGCACCCTCAACGTCATCGATCCTGGCTGCACCAATGTGGGCGGCACAATCGCCAACGGCGCCTGCCAGTTCCGCTTCATTCCGTTCGACAACCTCGTCGAGGAGGAGACCCGGTACCAGATCTTCTCCGAGCTTAACCACCGGTTCGACAACGGCGTGGAAGCCCATGTCGAGGTCCTGTACGCGAACACCGACGTTCCGAAGTGGAAGACCTCGCCTTCCTATCCGCCGCAGCGGCCGGTGATCGTCGTTCCGACCTCGCACCCGGGTTTCCAGGCCCTCCTGGGCCAGTTCCCCTCGCTCGCCACCGCGAACCCCTGGCTCGCCACGGCGCCGGCGGTGCTCTGGACGGGGCGCTCCTTCGGCTGGGGCGGCTTCCCCGGCAACGGCGGCGGCGCGCAGGTCGGAAGTCGCTCCTACGAGGCCTACCGGATCTCGGCTGGCCTGAAGGGCGAGTTCGAGAACGGCTGGGGCTGGGATCTCGCCTTCACGCACATGGAGGACGTCGGCAAGCGCTCGACCAACGACACCTTCGTGGATCGGTTCAACCGCGCTCTCGGCGGACTGGGGGGCCCGAACTGCACCGGGACGACGCCCGGGGCCAATGGGTGCCTGTTCTACAACCCCTTCTCGACCGCCATCAAGCAGGGCGCCTTCTCATCGGCTCCGAACCCCAACTTCGTCGCGTCAGTAGAAAACTCGCCGGCGCTCGCCAACTGGCTTGTCGGCGCCTCCGCCACTGAGGCCACCACCAAGGTCACGGTGTTTGACGCGGTTGTGGACGGCGAAACCGGCTTCGAGCTCGGCGGCGGGAATGTGGCGTTCGCGCTGGGCTTCCAGTACCGGACCGACGCTTACGCCCTTGATCCTAATGACAACGCCGACTTCACAAAGAATCCGTGCGCCGTCCCCGGCCAAACCAACTGCACCTCCAAGACCGGTGTGTTCGGCTTCCTCGCTCCAACGACTCCGGCCGATGTCGATCGCAACGTGTGGGCTGTCTTCACCGAGCTGAACCTTCCGTTCTCGGAGCAGTTCGAGGGCCAGTTGGCCATTCGCCATGAGGACTATGGTGGAAGCATCGGGGCAACGACCAACCCGAAGCTTTCGTTGCGCTATGAAGTCACTGAGGACCTGGTGCTGCGGGGGTCGGCCGGCACGACGTTCCGTGGACCCTCCCTGAACCAGCTCAGCGGCCAGTTCACGTCCCTGGCCTTCGTGGCGCAGGCCGGTGCGTTCAAGGCGATCGACACCTTCGGCAATTCGGCTCTGGATCCGGAAACGGCCACGACCTTCAACGTCGGCGCTGTCTTCAACCGGGGTGACTTCAAGGGTTCGATCGATTTCTGGAGCTTCGACTTCAAGGATCCGATCATCGTTGAGCCCTTCGGTCCGCTGTTGGCCAATGTGCTCGCCAATCCGACCGGGTCGCCGTTCGCGAACCGGGTCACGTTCTCGGCCAATCCGCCGACGGCCGCGACCTTCGAGCGTATTCGCGTCAACATCGCCAATGGCCCCGACGTGAACACCAGCGGCATCGACGCCTCCGCAGAGTACTCCATTCCGGATGTGCTTGGGGGCGCTGCTGTCACCTTCGGCGGCGACATGAGCTATGTGCTGGAGTACAAGGTGGATGCGCTCGTGATTGATGGCGTGCGGATCGCCGCGCCATTCGACGCGGTCGGACGCTTCAACCGGACGGCCGGCTATATTCGGCCGATGCCGCAATGGAAGGCCAACGTCTTCGTCGAGTACTCCCGCGACCAGCACAATCTGCGCTGGGTCGCCCGCTACATCACCGACTACAAGGATGAGCGCGGCGATCTCCCGTCCGCAGCGGCCGGCAACATCTTCCTGGCCGCGCCCGTGCTGGATCGGGGGCGGACCATCGACTCCAGCCTGCAGCAGGACCTCCACTATCGGTGGAAGGGCGACAATGACCTGACAATTACCGCCTCGGTCATTGACCTGTTCGACGAGGGCGCCCCGTTCGCCCGCTTCGAGACGAACTTCGACCCCTATACGGGTCGAGCCTTCGGACGCACATTCAAGGTTGGCGTCTCGAAGAAATTCGGCGGCTTCTAAGTCGATCCGAAGACGGAAAAGCGAGAGGAGCGGCGTTCTGCGCCGCTCCTTTTTCTTTGCTCGCTACGGATTGAAGCCGAGCTTCATGACCGCATGCGGCGCCATGCACCCCCGCCGAGTTGGACCTGGCGCCCAGGTTGTCGGCAGGCAGGCTCCGCAACTGCCTCCGGCATGTGCGGGTTCGGATGATTGGACCCGCAAACACCGATCGTCCCGAATTGTTGCAAAAATGTCATAGCGGTTCACGCGCCCACCGCCTATGTCGCGGCGGAGTCGACGGGAAGCCCAGGCGATCAGGCTGCGGGCGAAGGGAGTTACACCACTATGAAGAGGCTTTATTTCGCGGGTGCTTCGGCAGTTGCGGTCGTCGCGGGCCTGATGGCCGCGGGCGCCGCCCAGGCGCAGGATACAGCTCCGAGCTATGTCGACGAGGTGGTGGTCACCGCCCAGCTCCGCGAACAGAGCCTGCAGGACGTGCCGATCGTGGTCACCTCGGTCAACGCGCAGCAGATCCAGGACGCCGGCATCCGCGACATCAAGGACCTCACCATCGCCACGCCGGGCCTGACTGTCACCTCGACGTCAAGCGCCGCCGTCACCACGGCGCGAATCCGCGGCGTTGGCACGGTCGGCGACAACGCCGGTCTGGAGTCGTCCGTCGGCGTGGTGATCGACGGCGTCTACCGGCCCCGCAACGGCGTCGCCTTCACCGATCTGGGCGAGCCCGACCGAATTGAGGTTCTGAAGGGGCCGCAGGGCACCCTGTTCGGCAAGAACACTACTGCCGGCGTGATCAATGTCATCACCAAGCGGCCGACATTCAATCTGAGTGCGGTATCCGAAGCGGGCGTGTCCAACTTCGACGGTTTCGGCGCGTCGCTGTCGCTCAACGGCCCCGTGGTCGATGATGTGGTCGCAGCCCGGCTTTACGTCGCCGCGCGGGGGCGTGACGGCTACTACAACAGCGTCAACCAACCTAACAACAACGACCAGAACTTCTACACGGGTCGCCTGCAGGTCCTGTTCACCCCCTCGGCGGATCTCGATATAAATGTTGCTCTCGACTATACGGAGCGAGATGAGCGCTGCTGCGGGGCGGTTCAGATCTTCAACGGCGCCACCGCCGCTCTGGTGAACGCTCTGGCTCCTGCTGGAACCGGCCTCTCCAACCCGGTCGATGTCGATAGCTTCCGCGACTACGGAAACCGCGACTACCGAAAGGAGATCACCGACAAGGGCGTCTCGGTCCAGGCCGACTGGGCCACGCCCTGGTTCGACGGCGCCACGCTGACCTCCATCACCGCCTATCGCGAATGGCGCCAGAAGGGTGGCGGCGACGTTGACTGGACGGGCGCGGACATCCTGTACACGGCGGGCTTCGAAGGTCCGAACCCCGCTTCCCTTGCCTTTAGGACCTTCACCCAGGAAGTGCGCCTCGCGGGCGGGACCGATACGGTCAACTGGCTGGTCGGCGCCTTCTATTCGCGGGAGGATCTGGACTCGCGCGTTCGGACGATCACCTACGGGACGCAGTTCGAGCCCTTCCTCAGCGGATTGCTCGGCGGGCAACTGCCGCTGTTCACGGGCCAGCCGGCGACCGGCCAGGTGTTCCGTCCCGGCCAGGGCCAGAACGACACCTACGCCCAGGAGCAGGAGGGCTTTGCGCTCTTCACCAACAACAGCATCCAGGTGACCGACGCCCTCGAACTGACGATCGGCGCCCGCTACACTTGGGAAGACAAGTCGCTGAACAGCTTCTGGAGCAACACCGACGGCGGAATCGGCTGCGCAACGGCGCTGGCCCGGGCCCAGGCCCTCGGTGGGCCGATCCCGGCCAACGGCTCCCTGATCCGGCCTGGCGGCCTGCTCGCCGCCGGCTACCAGCTGATCTGCGCCTCGGCGAACAATCCGCGCTTCGGCCAGATCGGCAAGAACGCCCAGTCCCTGGACGAGCAGGAGTTCACCGGCACCGTGAAGGCGGCCTACCGGCTTAATGAGCAGGTGATGGCCTATGCGTCTTACGCACGCGGTTACAAGGCGGGCGGCTTCAACCTCGACCGGATCGCGACGACGACTCAGACTGTCGCCGGTCAGGCGACCGCCCCGGTTCTCGACACGCGCTTTGGTCGGGAACTGGTCGATTCCTACGAGCTCGGCTTCAAGAACACGCTTTTTGACCGCTCTCTGCTGCTGAACGCCACGCTGTTCTACCAGGACTATCAGGACTTCCAGCTGAACGCCTTCAATGGCCTGGTGTTCACCGTCACCTCGGTTCCGGAGGTGGTCTCCCAGGGCGCGGACGTGGACTTCCTCTGGTTCACGCCGGTCGATGGCCTGACGATGAACGGCGGGGTCACCTACGCCGAGACGGCCTACGCCAAGTCGACCCCCGTCGCCCTCGGGGCCAGGCTGGCGGGCACCCGTCTGTCGCTGGCGCCGCTGTGGTCGGGCTCCCTGGCGGTCAGCTACGAGCGCAATCTGACCGACGATCTGGTCGGCAAGTTCGCGCTCAACGCCAAGAGCGTTTCATCCTACAATACGGGTTCCGACCTGGCGCCGATCAAGACCCAGCCGGGATTCACCACCGTGAACGCCCGCCTGGGCCTCAGCTCCGAGGACAAGCGCTGGGCGGTGGAGGCCTGGGCGCAGAACCTGCTCAATGAGACCTACTACCCGGTCGCCTTTGACGCGCCCTTCCAGCCGGGGTCGTTCAATGCCTTCCTCGGCCAGCCGCAGACCTACGGGCTGACCCTGCGCTTCACCT
>CANGRP010000052.1 GCA_947456005.1 Caulobacteraceae bacterium | reverse complement strand
CCTCGCCGGAGTCGCGCGCCCTTCTAGACCAGCCTTGCGCCGGGTTCAAACCTCGGTTTGCCCCCAAACACGGTCCGATCGGAGAGCCGGGCGGACGGCAGAAGACCCCAGAGTCCCTACCGTTGCGCTAACGCCCTCATGGACAGTTGACACGATTCCGGCCCGGACCTATCAGACGCGCCTCGCGTTCGCGTGAGAACGAGTGCGGATGTAGCTCAGTTGGTTAGAGCGCCGGCCTGTCACGCCGGAGGTCGCGGGTTCGAGCCCCGTCATTCGCGCCACTTCCCTCCCCTTCCAGGACAAGCGCGTTGTGGTGCCCTCAGCCCTCGCGCATGCCCTTCAGGGCCCGGGTCCAGCGGGACAGCTCGTCAAGCGTCACCTTGGCGGCGAGTTTGTGCCCGTCATTGGGAACGAAGCCCTTCTCGGCGTCCAGGTATTCGCCGACCATGGGAATGGCGACGCCTTCCACCAGGGGCATGATCTTGACGGTGGTCAGCATCTGCTTGGCCATCTGCACAGCGCGGACCCCGCCCGACTGGCCGCCATAGCTGACGAAGGCGGCGGGCTTTCCGTTCCACTCGGCGTAGAGGTAGTCCACCGCGTTCACGAAGGCTGGCGGCGGCATGAAGTTGTACTCGGGCATGACGAAGACGTAGGCGTCTGCGGCCTCGACGCTGGCCGACCAGGCCTTGGTGTAGTCGAACTGGTAGTTCCGCAGGCGCGGATGCCAGGGCTCATTGAAGATGGGCAGGTTGAAGTCCGCCAGGTCGACGAGGGTCGCCTCGAAGTCGCCATGGGCCTCGGCCAGCCCCTGGAACCAGCGCGCGATGTTGGGCCCGACCCTATTGGGCCGGGTCGAGCAGATGATCGTCTGAAGCTTCACTCAAACTCTCCTGGAAACGGGATCTGGCTCAGGCGACCGGTTCAGCCGCCTTCTCGATGCGGAAGTCGCCCGGGTCGGGGGCCAGGGTCGCTCGCCAGTAGTCGACCAGGGCGAACGGCCAGTTCTGGGTCACCCTGCCCTTCTCGTTCTTGTACCAGCTGGAGACCTGCGGCGCGCCCCAGGCCATCAGGCCGTTGGCGGCGTCCACCTTCGCATTGAAGGCGTCATGCACCTCGCGCTTCGGCTCCATGGCCCGGGCTCCGGTCTCGGCCAGGTGCTTCAGGCAGCCGACGATGTAGCGGACGCTGCACTCCGAGAAGAAGATGATGGAGCCGTTGACCACGATGTTGGTGTTCGGCCCGTAGATCATGAACAGGTTGGGGAAGCCGGGCGTGGTCATGCCCAGATAGGCCCGCGGGTCGCCGTCCCAGGTCGCATGCAGGTCGGCGCCGTCCCGTCCGCGGATCTTCATCGGCTCGAGGAACTTCGAGGCGTGGAAGCCGGTGCCGTAGATGATGACATCGAAGTCCCGGGCGGTTCCGTCCGCCGTGACGATGCCCGCCTCGGTGATCTCGGTAATCCCGTCGGTGACCAGCGAGACATTGTCGCGCTGCAGGGCCGCCATCCAGACGCCGTTGTCGAGGAGCGAGCGCTTGCCGCCCACCGGGTAGGTCGGGACCACCTTCTCGACCAGGTCCGGGCGGGTGGGCGCCTGGGCGGCGATGGCCGCGGCGATCATCTCGCGGAACTCGAGGTTGGCGGCGGAGACCGCCGTCTTCGGGCCGTTCCAGCCCGGATCAGCCTGGACCATGGGCAGGAGACCGTCGGTCACCATCCAGAACATCCAGAAGCGGTACCACTTGTCGTAGTAGGGCACGTGCTCCATCAGCCAGTTCATGCCGTCGGGCACGTCCTCGTGATAGTGCGGCACCGGGAAGCCCCAGGGCGGGGTCCGCTGGAAGATGGTCAGGCTGCCGACCTTGCCGGCGATCTCGGGTACGAACTGGTAGGCGCTGGCGCCCGTGCCGATCACCGCCACGCGCTTGCCCGTCAGGTCCACGTCGTGGCGCCACCTCGCAGAGTGGAAGGCCGGGCCGGCGAAGCGGTCGCGGCCCTTGATATCCGGCATGCGGGGCCGGTTCAGCTGGCCCACGGCGGTGACGACGGCGTTGGCCTCGATGACCCGGCGCGCGCCGGCCTTGTCCCGCACCGTGACCTTCCAGAGGGCGCGGGGCTCGTCCCAGTCGAGGGTCTCGACCTCGGTCTCGAAGGCGATCTTGCCCCGCAGGTCATAGCGGTCGGCGACGCCCCGGAAGTAGTCCAGCAGCACCGGCTGTGTGGAGAAGTGCTGCGGCCAGTGATGGTTAGGCTCGAAGCTGTAGGAATAGATGTGGTTGGAAGAGTCCACCCGGCAGCCGGGATAGGTGTTCTCGAACCAGGTGCCGCCCACGTCGGCGTTCTTGTCGACAATCTCGTGGCTCACCCCGGCCTGACTCAGGCGGATGCCGGTGAGCAGGCCCGACATGCCCGCCCCGATCACCAGGACGTGCATCCTGGCGGCGCCGTCCTTCAGGCGCGGGGAGTCCCAGACCGGAGTCTTGGTGTTGGTCTCGCCCAGGCTCAGCTCGTCGACCAAGAAGTCGGCGTAGCCCTCGGGAATCTCGGCCCCGGCGACAAAGCTCATCATCCGCCGAAGGGCGGTGGCGGAGGGCTGGTGGGTCCGCCCCTGCCCCCTCGTGAACCATTCGACCAGAGCGGCCTTCGCCTCGGCCAGGAACTTCTGCTGCTCGGCCTCGGACACGCCGGTATCCCCCCGGGACAGGGGCACATAGGCCGGGGTCCATTCGGGCCGAAGCCAGTGATCCTGTCCGGTCAGGTGCACCAGGGCCGCCTGAAGGGCGGGCTGGTGGGCGGCGGCGAGCGCCCTGTCGAGCTGGGTCAGGTCGATGTCGGACACGTTGTTTCCCCCGGGATCGCAATCCTGTTTGCGGCATGAAACCGCAGGCCGGCCCGGAAAGGAAGGGCGCCCCGACGTCAGCCGGCGGGGTGCAGCTTCACCCTCAGGGTCTCGTAGCCCTTTACGAAGCTGGAACGCACCCGATGCGGCTCCTCGAGCACCTCGACGAAGCTGAAGCGCTTGAGGATTTCCTCCCAGACGATCTTCAGCTGGAGCTCGGCCAGGCGGTTACCGACGCAGCGGTGAATGCCGAAGCCGAAGGACAGGTGCTGGCGCGGGCGCTCGCGGTCAATGATGAAGGCGTCGGGGTTCTCGATCGCCCGCTCATCCCGGTTGCCCGAGACATACCACATGACGACCTTGTCGCCCTTGCGGATGGTCTTGCCGCCCAGTTCGATGTCCTGGAGCGCCGTGCGACGCATGTGGGCCAGGGGCGTCTGCCAGCGGATGATCTCCGGGACCATCGACTCGATCAGGCCGGGGTTGGCGCGCAGCTTGGCGTATTCCGCCGGGTTCTGGTTCAGGGCCAGGACTCCGCCGGAAATCGAGTTCCGGGTGGTGTCGTTGCCGCCGACGATCAGCAGGATGATGTTCCCCAGGTACTCCTCGGGGGTCATGTTCTTGGTAGCGTCGCTGTGGGCCATCATCGAGACGAGGTCGCCTGCCGGCGGCTTGTTGATCCTCTCGTTCCAGAGGCCGGTGAAGACCTCCAGGCATTCCATCAGCTCGGCCTGGCGGGCGTCCTCGGTCTCCACAAGTCCGCCCGGATAGGGGATGGTGGTGGCCACGTCGGACCAGCGGGTCAGGCGGCGGCGCTCCTCGAAGGGGAAGTCGAACAGGGTCGCCAGCATCTGGGTGGTGAGCTCGACGGAGACCCGGTCCACCCAGTCGAAGGCCTCGCCGACCGGGAGGTTGTCGAGGATGCGGCAGGCCCGCTCCCGGATGATGGGCTCCATGGTCTTGAGGTTGCCGGGCGAGACGATGGGGCTGACCGCCTTGCGCTGCTCGTCGTGCCGCGGCGGATCCATGGCGATGAAGCTGGGCCGGCGCAGGTCCGGACGGGCGTCGCGGATGGTGATCCCGCCCAGGGCCGCCTCGGAGGAGAAGACGCCGTGGTTGGTGTCCACCGCCATGATGTCGTTGTAGCGGGTGACCGACCAGTAGGGTCCAAACTCGGAGTCCCTGCACCAATGGACGGGGTCTTCGTTCCGAAGGCGCTCGAAGACCGGCCAGAAGGCGTTGGACTTGAAGAGCTCCGGATCGCCGGGGTTGAGGTCCTCAAGCTTCAGGGCATAGGCGCGGGCCCGCGCCTCATCCAGACTGATCGCACCATCGGCCATGGGGTTTCCTCCGCGTTCCGGGGTCCTAAAGCGCCCCGTTTGAAGTCAGGAAAACCCAAACCGGCTGGCCCGGCAAGGGTGAGCTTCAGCTGAGGACCTGCGCCTCGGCAATGGCCCCGGCCAGATCTGGCGGCAGGCTTCGGCCGGAAGCGGCGGCGCAGTCCTCCAGATGGTCCCGGCGAGTCGTCCCGACCACGGCGGCGGACACCCCTTCAACTCCCAGGACCCAGGCCAGGGCCGCCTGGGACCCGGTGATGTCGGTTCGCCCGTGAAGGAAGCGAAACCGCCGGCCGGCGGCCCGGTCCGCCCGATGGTTCTTGAGCGCCCTGGCGAGATACCAGGCGTCCCGGAGGCGAAGGTTGCGCCAGGACTTCGGCGCCGTGTGGCCCATGGCCAGGGGCATGCCGGCCAGGACGCCCTTGCCCGCCGCCGCCGCGCGCGCCGCCAGGGCGACCCGTTCGGGCCTCAGGACGTTGATGTCGACCATCACGGTGTCGATCTCCGGAAGGGCAAGGGCGGCCTCGATGACGGCGGGATCAAAGCTGTTCACGCCCAGTCGCTGGAAGAGCCCCCGCCCCCGGAGCCGCTCCAGGCCGCCCAGGAAGTCCGGGACCAGCTCCTGGACAGAGGGACCGTGCAGATGGACCAGCGGCAGGGTCTCCAGGCCCAGGCGGCGCCGGCTGAGCTCAAGGCTGGCCTCGATGGCGTCGAGTGACATGTCGCGGCGGACCCGCCCGCCTTCGAAACGCGTGCCCGCCTTGGTGGCCACCACCAGGCCGGATGCGTCCCGCCCCGCCAGCGCCCGGCCGAGACGGGCCTCCGCCTGGCCCCGGGAGTAGGCCGGTCCGGTGTCGAAGAGGGTGACGCCCAGGTCGACGGCCCGGTGGACCAGGCCCAAGGCCTCCGACTCGGGAAAGGCGGGATGGCCCCAGAAGGAGGCGGCGCCGAAGCCGATTTCCGAGACCTCCAGTCCCGTGCGGCCCAGCGGACGGGAAAGCATGGCGTCTCTCCGGCAGTTGGTGGGCGGCGAGGGGTTCGAACCCCCGACCCCCTGGGTGTAAACCAGGTGCTCTGACCAGCTGAGCTAGCCGCCCTTGAGGCCCGCAGGCCGGAGCCCTGTTTACCCCTCTTCGCGCCGGTGGGAAATCCGCTGAGGACGGCGCCCTCAGTTCAGGGCCCGCCTGAGTCCCTCCCCGGCCCTGAACCTGACGGTCCTGGAGGCTGGCCTGCGAACCGCCTCGCCCGTGCGGGGATTTCGCGCATGCCCGGCAGGTCGGATGGCGGTCGAGAAGCTTCCGAACCCAACGAGGCGGACCTCGTCTCCCGCCGCAAGCGCTGCGGAAACGGCCTCGAGAATGGAGTCCAGCGCGGCGCGGACCTGAGGGCTAGAGAGCCCGGAGGACTCGGAGACCGCGGCAACCAGTTCGGCCTTGTTCATTGGCGTAACCCCCCGGGGTGTTGTTTCAAGCTCCGCCTCAAACAACAGAAATCACGGGCGAAGCCACAGGGCCCCATCATGCCCCGCCCCGGCGGCGTGTCAAACGCCAGCCGAGGCGGGGCCGAGGTCAGACGGCCCGGACGACGGGGTCAGTGGGTCAGGACCTGCTCATCCCCGGAGTCCTCCGCAACCAGCGGCGGAGGCGTGGGTTCGGTCCACTCGATGGGGGTCAAGGGGCGGACCAGGGCGTGGGCCAGGACCTCGTCCACCGAACTCACCGGAAGGATCTCCAGCCCCGCCTTCACGTTCTCGGGGATGTCCTGCAGGTCCTTGGCGTTCTCCTGGGGGATCAGGACGGTTTTCACCCCCGACCGCAGGGCCGCCAGGAGCTTCTCCTTCAAGCCGCCGATGGGCAGGACCCGGCCGCGAAGGGTGACCTCGCCGGTCATCGCGATGTCCCTGCGGATCGGAACCCCGGTCAGGACGGACACGATCGCCGTCGCCATGGCGACGCCGGCCGAGGGACCATCCTTGGGGGTCGCGCCCTCGGGAACGTGGATGGCCACGTCGGTCCGTTCGAACAGGGGCGGCTCGATCCCGAAGTGGGTGGCCCGGCTGCGCACATAGGCGTGGGCGGCCTGGACCGATTCCTTCATGACGTCCTTGAGGTTGCCGGTGACCTGCATCCGGCCCTTGCCGGGCATGCGCACGGCCTCGATGGTCAGGATGTCGCCGCCGAAGTCGGTGTAGGCCAGGCCCGTGATGATGCCGACCTGGTCCTCCCCGTCCATCTCGCCGTACTTGAAGCGGCGGACGCCAGCGTATTCGGCCAGGCGCTCACCCTCGACGACGATCGGACCGGTCTCCTCTCCCACCTTCCGGCGCATGAGGTCGCGCACCGCCTTGCGGGCGAGGTTGCCGATCTCACGCTCCAGAGAGCGCACGCCCGCTTCGCGGGTGTAGTAGCGGATCAGGTCGCGCAGGGACGCGTCGGGAAGTGAAAACTCCCCGTCTGTCAGGCCGTGGTCCTTCATCTGCTTGGGCAGCAGGTGGCGGCGGGCGATCTCGACCTTCTCGTCCTCGGTGTAGCCGGGGATCCGGATGATCTCCATGCGGTCCAGCAGGGGCTGAGGCATGTTGAGGCTGTTGGCCGTGGTCACGAACATGACCGGGCTGAGGTCGTAGTCGACCTCCAGGTAGTGGTCCGCGAAGGTGGCGTTCTGCGCCGGGTCGAGCACCTCGAGCAGGGCCGAGGACGGGTCGCCCCGCCAGTCGGCGCCCATCTTGTCGATCTCGTCGAGGAGGAAGAAGGCGTTGGTCGACTTGGCCTTCTTCATCGACTGGATGATCTTGCCCGGCATGGAGCCAATGTAGGTGCGCCGGTGGCCGCGGATCTCGGCCTCGTCCCGGACGCCGCCCAGGGAGACGCGGACGAACTCCCGCCCTGTGGCCTCGGCGATCGACTTGCCCAGCGAGGTCTTGCCCACGCCGGGAGGGCCCACCAGGCACAGGATCGGGCCCTTGAGCGAGCCGGTGCGGGACTGCACGGCCAGGTACTCGAGGATCCGCTCCTTGACCTTCTCCAGCCCGTAGTGATCGTGCTCGAGGACGGCCTCGGCCTTGTCGAGATCGATGGGCTTTGACTTCGCCTTGCCCCACGGGATGGACAGCAGCCAGTCGAGATAGTTCCGGACGACGGTGGATTCCGCCGACATCGGGCTCATCGAGCGCAACTTCTTCAGCTCGGCGTTGGCCTTGACCCGGGCCTCCTTGGACAGGCGGGTGCGCTTGATGCGCTTTTCCAGCTCAGCCAGCTCGTCGCGCTCGGCGTCCTGCTCGCCCAGCTCGCGCTGGATCGCCTTCATCTGCTCGTTCAGGTAGTACTCGCGCTGGGTCTTCTCCATCTGCCGCTTCACGCGGTTCCGGATCTTCTTCTCGGTTTGCATGACCGAGATCTCGCCCTCCATCAGGGCGTAGACCTTCTCCAGGCGCTTGGACACGCTGAAGACCTCCAGAAGCTCCTGCTTCTCGGAGATCTTGACGTTGAGGTGCGAGGCGACGCGGTCCGCGAGTTCGCCAGGGTTCTCGATGGCGGACAGCGCGGCGAGGGCCTCCGGCGGCACCTTCTTGTTGAGCTTCACATAGGTCTCGAACTGCTCGATCACAGCCCGGCTGAGAGCCTCGACCTCGGCGGAGGGGGCGGCGTCCTCGATCACCATCGCGACCTCGCCGGCGAACCAATCCGGCTCATCCAGGAAGCGGACGATCCCGGCCCGGCCGCGGCCCTCGACCAGGACCTTCACCGTCCCGTCGGGAAGGCGCAGCAGCTGGAGAATGGCGGCCACCACGCCGACCTCATAGATGTCCGACTGACCCGGGTCGTCGTCATCCTTGTTCTTCTGCGTGGCGAGCAGGATCTCCCGCTCTGTCGACTTCATCGCTTCCTCCAGAGCCCGGACGGACTTCTCCCGGCCGACGAAGAGCGGCACAGGCTGGTGTGGAAAGACGACGATGTCCCTGAGGGGGAGAATTGGAAGCGTGCGGGCTTCGGTCATGTTCACTTACTCCTGTCCGCCCCCCTCCAATGAGCTGGGACGGTGGCGCCTCCCTGCGACGATCGCCAGGGCGGGCGGCTACAGGATAGATGTGGCGCGTCGGGTGTCCGGTTCAAGCTGTGCAGACCAGACAGTCGTGGACAAAGCCTCAAAAGGGTCCGGAATTCGGGGGATCAGTTGAGCTTGGTAATGGTCGCTGCGCCGTTGTCGTATCGGCAGGTGAAGGCGTACGAGACCGCCTTGGGGCCGGCGTCCACAGAAGCGTAGCCTTGCACCGTCCAGCCGCCCGATCCCGCTGTCGTGGTCGTGATGCGGTCGATCCGGGGCCGTTGGCCGAAGGCTGAAACCTTGTTGACGGCCTCCAGCCGGCAGGCCTCCACGGCGATGCCGGAGGACGAGGAAGAGGCGCTCGACGAACTGGACGGCGACTTGTCCTTGTCGCTGTTGGCCGCGGCGATCGCCCCGACCACGAGCCCGCCCAGGATCAGGCCGCCGATCAGGGCCCCGGTGTCGTCCTTCTTGTTGCTTCCGTAGTCGGGATAACTGTTGTCGGGATAGGAGCCGTAGCGGTCTTCGACCCGGAAACGGGCGCGGCAACCGCCGTCGACCCAGATGCCCCGGCGATCACGGCCCCAGGTTGAGCCCTCGACGCAGGACCCTCTGCCGCTGGAGTACTGCCGATCCAGCCAGACCCGCCCCGAGGAATAGACTGGGCACCAGCTGCGCCGATAATCCTGGGAGGCGCAGGTCACATAAGAGTCCGCCCGCGCCGGCGAGGGGAAGGTGACTCCTGCAACGGTGGCGGTGGTGGCGGCGGCGGCGAACAGAAGCGTAGGACGCATGGCGGTCTCCTGGAACGGCCCACGGGGATTTAGGCAGGCGGTTGTGCTCGCGGCAAGCTGAATGCAAGCTGACCGGGAAACGGGTGGAGTGTGCAATGAAGACGATCCTGGCTGGACTTGCCCTGGCGATGGCGACCGCATCCCCTGTGTTGGCCGGCGGCCTTGAGGACGCCCTGGCCCGGGGCGCCCTGCGGGTCTGCACCGTCGAGGCGGCGCCCTTCGCCTTGAGGACCCCCGCCGGCGAGCTGATCGGCCACGAGGTCGACATCGCGGCGCGACTGGCCAGCGATCTGGGCCTCACACTTGACCTCAAGGCGACCCCAGGGCGCGAGGTCCTCAACCACCTGAACGCCGGGGATTGCGATGTCGCCATCGCAGCGCTGGCCATCGACCCGGGCCGGCTCGTGCAGGTCTGGATGACCAACCCCTACGCCGAGTCCGAGATCCGGATCGTCGCGAGCTCCAAGGCGTCGATCCGAGTTGGCCAGCTGAACGTACCGGACACCGCGATCGGGATCGTGCCCGGAACCCTTGCCGCCGAACTCGCCCGCCGCGCCCTGCCTGAGGCCACCTTCCGCGAGTTCGTCGATCTGGCCGGGGCCCAGCGCGCCCTTGATGACGGCGCCGTCAACGCCCTCGCCTTCAAGGAGCCGGTCCCGACCCTGACCGTCGCCTCCTCGGCACCCCAGCGCTATGTAGTCGCCTCCGGAGAGCCCCTGGGGCGCACGGCGGACGGCTTCGCCCTGCGCAAGGGCGACACCAACATGCTCAACTTCCTGAATGGCTGGATTTCGGCGCGGAAGCGCGACGGCTTCCTGCCCTCGACGGAAGCCTACTGGCTGAAAGGCCTCGACTGGATGGTGCGGGTCAAGCCGCTGACTCCGGCCAGGTGATCAGGCCGCGCCACCCTTGTCGCGCCGCTCGGAATAGATCACCAGCGGCTGGGAACGCCCCTCCACCACCTCTGCGTTGACGACAACCTCCTCGACGCCTTCCCAGGTCGGAAGCTCGTACATGGTGTCGAGCAGGATGCCCTCGAGGATGGAGCGGAGACCGCGGGCGCCGGTCTTGCGGGCAATGGCCTTGCGGGCCACCGACGCCAAGGCGTCGTCCGTGAAGGTCAGGCCGACATTCTCCATGTCGAACAGGCGCTGGTACTGCTTCACAAAGGCGTTCTTGGGCTCGGTGAGGATCTTCACCAGGGCCTTCTCATCCAGGTCATCGAGGGTGGCCAGCACGGGCAGCCGGCCGATGAACTCGGGGATCAGGCCGAACTTGAGGAGGTCGTCGGGTTCAACCTGGCGGAAGATCTCGCCCGTCCGGCGGTCATCGGGGTCAGAGACCCGGGCGCCGAAGCCGATGGAGGTCCCCTGCCCCCGGGCCGCGATGATCTTGTCGAGGCCCGCAAAGGCGCCGCCGCAGATGAACAGGATGTTGGTGGTGTCGACCTGCAGGAACTCCTGCTGGGGGTGCTTTCGCCCGCCCTGCGGGGGCACTGAGGCGACAGTACCTTCCATGATCTTCAGCAGGGCCTGCTGGACGCCCTCGCCCGAGACATCGCGGGTGATGGAGGGATTGTCCGACTTGCGGCTGATCTTGTCGACCTCATCGATGTAGACGATGCCCCGCTGGGCGCGCTCGACGTTGTAGTCGGCGGACTGCAGCAGCTTGAGGATGATGTTCTCGACATCCTCGCCGACATAGCCGGCCTCGGTCAGGGTCGTCGCATCGGCGACGGTGAAGGGCACGTCGATGATTCTGGCCAGGGTCTGGGCCAGCAAGGTCTTGCCGGTGCCGGTTGGCCCAATCAGCAGGATGTTGGCCTTACCCAGCTCGACATCATTGTTCTTGGAGGCGTGGTTGAGGCGCTTGTAGTGGTTGTGGACGGCGACCGAGAGCACCTTCTTGGCATGGTCCTGACCGATCACATAGTCGTCGAGAACCTCGCGGATTTCCTTCGGAGTCGGGACGCCATCCTTTGATTTCACGAAGGAAATCTTGTGCTCTTCACGGATGATGTCCATGCAGAGCTCAACGCACTCGTCGCAGATGAACACCGTCGGGCCCGCGATCAGCTTGCGGACCTCGTGCTGGCTCTTGCCGCAGAAAGAGCAATAGAGGGTGCTCTTGGAATCCCCGCCGGCGGCCTTGGTCATGCGTCTCTCACTCCTTCGGCGGACGATCCGTCGCCGCGCCGTCGAACCCGGGTCATTCCCTTAAGGTTGCGTTCAGTCTGCCGGAACCGGGTTGTCGAAGTGTTGACAGTCCCCGATCTCGGCCCAGATCACAAGTCCGGGGTCCCTTTTGACGGGCTATACCCGAAACCTGTGGCATTGTCGTCAT
>CANGRP010000051.1 GCA_947456005.1 Caulobacteraceae bacterium | reverse complement strand
TCGCGGGGACCCAGCTCGATGATGACCGGCGCGCCGCGGCGCACCCAGTTCCACCGCTTCTCGGCCGACTTCTGGGCCTTGGTGTCAAGGAGGGCCCGGACAGGCTCTCCCAGGGCGATCACCTGGCTCATGGCCTTGACCAGGGCCTCACCCGCCGCCAGAACCTCGGCGTCCTCGGGCTTGTCCCGCAGCATGGGCACGATCACCACCTGGCGCGGCGCGATGGCCGGAGGCAGGCGCAGGCCGTCGTCGTCGCCGTGGGTCATGATCACCCCGCCGATCAGGCGGGTCGAGACGCCCCAGCTGGTGGTGTGGCAGTGCACCAGCTCACCCGCCGAATTCTGGAAGCGGATGTTCTGGGCCTCGGCGAAGTGGGTGCCCAGGTCGTGGGAGGTCCCCGCCTGCAGGGCCTTGCCGTCCTGCATCATGGCCTCGATGGAGAAGGTCTTGTCCGCGCCGGGAAACCGCTCGTTCTCGGGCTTCTCACCGGCGACCACCGGCATGGCGAGGACGGTCTCGGAGAACTCGCGGTAGACCTCCAGCATCTTCAGGGTCTCCTCCCGGCCCTCCTCGGCGGTGGCGTGGGCGGTGTGGCCCTCCTGCCAGAGGAACTCAGAGGTGCGCAGGAACAGCCGCGTGCGCATTTCCCAGCGCACGACATTGGCCCACTGGTTGATCAGGACGGGCAGGTCCCGGTGGCTCTTGATCCAGCGCGAGAAGGCGTCGCCGACAATGGTCTCGGAAGTCGGCCGCACGATCAGCGGCTCTTCCAGCCGGGCGTCGGGGTCGGGCGCCAGCTTCCCGTCCACCGCCTTCAGCCGGTGGTGGGTGACCACCGCCATCTCCTTGGCGAAGCCCTCGACGTGCTCGGCCTCCCTGGCGAAGAAGGAAAGAGGGATGAACAGCGGGAAATAGCAGTTCTCGTGGCCGGTCTCCTTGATCCGCCGGTCGAGGGTCTGCTGGATCCGCTCCCAGACGCCGTAGCCCCAGGGCTTGATGATCATGGCGCCGCGGGTCGGGGAGACCTCGGCCAGGTCGGCCTCGCGGACAATGGCCTGGTACCAGTCGGGGAAGGTGGACAAATTGCCGGTCATGCGGCTGACGCTGAGCGCGCGTTGCATCGGGGGGCTCCTGCAGGGCGTCCTTCCTTAAGGCGGACCCGCCCTCCGGGCAAAGCCCGCTTGCACGGTCGGCGGCGGATGCTATCGCTAGCGGCGCGATTGCAACAATTTTGAGGGAGCGCGACATGAACCCCGTGGAAATCAAGGACCTGCCCGGTCTCGTCGGCCAGGAAGTCGGCGTCTCGGACTGGGTGGAAATCAGCCAGGAGCGGGTCAACCAGTTCGCAGAGGCCACCGGCGACCACCAGTGGATCCACGTGGACGTCGAGCGCGCCACCCGCGAGATGGGCGGCCCCATCGCCCACGGCTACCTGACCCTGTCGCTCATCCCCTTCCTCGGCGCCGGCATGCTACCCGTGAAGGGCGTCAGCCGCGGCATCAACTACGGCTCCGACAAGGTCCGCTTCATCAACATGGTCCGGGTCGGCAAGCGCGTGCGCATGCGCCAGAAGCTGATCGGCGTCGAGGCCAAGGCCGGCGGCGTGCAGATCCGCAACGAATGCACGATCGAGATCGAAGGCGAGTCCAAGCCCGCCTGCGTGGCTGAGACCATGTCGATCCTTTACGCGGGCTGAGGCCCGTCCGCCGGGGCGGCGCCTGCGTCGCCCCGGCCCACTTCTGAGCGGGACGCGCGCCATGAACCGCAGAGACTGGCTCGCCGGGGCCGCCGCCCTGGCCTTCGCCGCCCCCTCGGCCGCGGCGCCACGGAGGACACGCCCCATGACCGCCCCGTCCCCGCCCATCCCCCGCCGCGACCCGGTCACGATCACCCAGCTGGGCCGGACCCGGACGGATGAGTACGCCTGGATGAAGGATCCGGACTGGCAGAAGGTCCTGAGGGACCCCTCGGTCCTCAAGCCGGAAATCCGCCAGTATCTCGAAGCCGAGAACGCCTACATGCGGGCGGTCCTGGCGCCGACAGAGCCGCTCCAGGAGACCCTGTTCCAGGAGATGAAGGGCCGGATCCGCGAGGACGACGCCTCGGCGCCCGAGCCCGACGGTCCCTTTGCCTACGCCACCCGCTACGCCACCGGCGCCCAGCACCCCCTGCATGTCCGCCGCCCCCGGGCCGGCGGGGCGGAGGAGATCCTCCTGGACGAGGAGGCCGAGGCCAAGGGCAAGGCCTTCTACAGCGTCGGGGCGGCGGGCCATTCGCCCGACCATCGCCTCTACGCCTGGGCGGTCGACGAGCAGGGCTCGGAGGTCTACCGCATCCGTATCCGCGACCTGGCGACCGGCAAGATCCTTCCCTCCCCGGTGGAAAGTTCGACCGGCGACTTCACCTTCTCCCCTGACAGCGCCTGGCTGTTCTGGACCTGGCGCGACGACAACGGCCGGCCGGCGCGGATCTATCGCCGTCCGGTGCGCGGGACCGCCGCGGACGATGTCCTCGTCTACACGGAGCGCGACGAGGGCTTCTTCATCGGGGTCCGCCGCAGCGCCTCCGACCGCTTCATCCTGATTTCCTGCGGCAACCAGGAGACCAGTGAGGTCCTGCTGATCCCGGCAGACCAGCCCACCGCCGCGCCGGTTCCCCTGGAGCCGCGGCGGGAGGGGGTGCTCTACGACCTCGAGCACTGGAACGACCGCTTCGTCATCCGCACCAATGCGGACGGGGCTGTCGACTTCAAGCTGGTGACCGCCCCGCAGGCGACGCCCGGCCGCGCCGCCTGGCGCGAGATGGTCCCTCACCGGCCTGGGGTTCTGATCGAGGGCATCCTGGCCTTCAAGCGCTGGCTGGTGCGGCTTGAGAAGGCCGACGCCCTCAACCGAATCGTCATCCGCAACGCTCAGGGCGAGGAGCACGCCGTCGCCTTCGACGAGCCGGCCTTCGCCCTCGATCTCGATCCGGGGCTCGAGTACGACACCGACGTCCTGCGCCTTGTTTACAACTCCATGACCACCCCCCGCAGCTGGGTGGACTACGACATGGCGGTCCGCACCCGGACCGTGGTGAAGACCCAGGACATCCCCTCCGGCCACGATCCCGCCCGCTATGAGACACGCCGGCTGAACGCCCGCGCCGCCGACGGGACCGAGGTTCCCATCTTCGTTCTGATGCGGAAGGGCCAGAAGCTCGACGGATCGGCGCCCCTCTTCCTGTACGGCTACGGCAGCTACGGCATCAGCCAGGAGGCCAGCTTCTCCATCCGCGCCCTCAGCCTGGTGGACAGGGGCTGGATCTGGGCCCGCGCCTGTGTCCGGGGGGGCGCGGAGAAGGGTCGCGGCTGGTTCCTTGACGGCCGCCGCGAGCGCAAGATGAACACCTTCACGGACTTCATCGCCTGTGCCGAGCACCTCCACCGCCAGGGCTACGGCGCGCCGGCCAATACGGTGGGCTATGGCGGATCGGCGGGCGGGCTCCTGATGGGCGCCGTCGCCAACCTGCGGCCGGACCTCTTCGCCGGGATCGTCGCCGCCGTCCCCTTCGTCGACGCCCTGAACACCATGAGCGACGCCTCCCTGCCCCTGACGCCCCCCGAATGGCCGGAATGGGGGAACCCCCTGACCGACCCCGAGGCCTACGACACGATCGCCGCCTACAGCCCCTATGACAACATCGCCGCCCGGCCCTACCCAGCCATCCTGGCGACGGGCGGCCTGTCAGACCCCCGAGTCACCTACTGGGAGCCGGCCAAGTGGGTGGCGCGCCTGCGCCCGGCGTCCACGAGCGGCCGTCCGGTCCTGCTCAAGATGAACATGGAGGCCGGCCATGCCGGCGCCGCGGGACGGTTCGACGACCTGAAGGAAACAGCCGTGGAGTACGCCTTCGCCCTCTGGGCGGTGGACGGCCAGGCGCGGCCCTGAAAAGCCAGGCGCATCAGGGCGGGAAGACCGGAGTTCGTGGCTGGGGAACTAGGACTCGAACCTAGAATGACGGTACCAAAAACCGCTGTGTTACCATTACACCATTCCCCAGCAGGAACGGCGACGCAGATGGGCCGCGCGAGGGCGTCGGAATAGCCCAAGGCCGGACGGGATGCAACGCCTCCGCCTCGCTTGCGACCCGGCGCCCGGTCCTCTATAAGCCGGCCCCTTAGTCGGAGTGTGGCTCAGTCTGGTAGAGCACCGCGTTCGGGACGCGGGGGTCGCAGGTTCAAATCCTGCCACTCCGACCATTTCCCCCCAGCCCCCAACGATCACCGCCCGAGACCCGGTCTCGCGCGAAATGTTCATGTTTTGTTTTACCGCCTCCGGTCGCCGTGAGACACCCATCGGGACCCGGAGGGACCGCCCCGATCCGGCGTGAACCTTAGCGGAGCAAGATTTGGCGAAGATGCCCAAGGGCCAGCCTCGTGAGGTCCCTGACCCCGAGGGAGATCTTTATGATCGCGAGATGGCGCGCATCCGGAGGATGCAGGAGACTCAAGACTATGGCGCGGCGCCTCCACAGGACCTCGTCGAAGCTGACCCGGACATCCTGGACAGCCTGCCCAGGATTCGTCAGCCAGGCCCCGTAGCGTCACTGATCCCGGTCGTCGGGCCGGCCTGGCAGGCGGCGGCGGACTTGCAGGAAGGAAACCTGGTCGGCGCCGGCGTGAATACCGCGCTGGCCATCGCGGATGCGACGCCTGCAGGGCCATTGATCAAGGGCGCCAAGGCCGCGAAACTTGGCATTGGGGTCTTAAAGAAGGGGTCCGTGACCGCCGGCGCAGCGCAAAAGATGATCAAGAAGGCGGGCCTTACGGGACCCGGAAAGGAGGTCCACCACTCCATTCCCCTCGATGGCGTGGGCCGATCTGTCCAGGATTGGCGGAATCACTACCTCTTCCTGAAGGTCCTTCCCAAGGAGGTTCACCGCCGCTTGCATGGCAGTTGGGCGGGAAAGCCCCGGTATGATCCCGTCCGGCGCATTTGGTACGGGACAACCGACTGGCAGAAGGCCTTCCCGACCTCGGGGGCCTCCATGACGGCCGACAGCGTCGAGAACTCCAGCCGGAATTCGACCGCGAAATCGAAATGAGGGTAGCGTCGCGCCGCATTTCGAACAGAATAGGAACGAAAGGTCGTGGCGGTAGGATCAACGAGGGAGTCCGGAATGGCGGGCGTTTTCAGTTTTCTGGGCGGGCTCTTCGCCCGCCAGCCGCGGGAGAGTCTCCCGCCGACCGAGCGGGTCCAGGCCATCCTGGACCAGATCCGTGCTGAGTCTCGCCCCTGCCTTCACCTGGTTCCCGGAGGCGGGGGACAGACCCGGTTCGGAGGGGCGCCTGAGATTACCGGCGACTGGCCCCGGTTCGGCGGGCGCCCCATGGCCCACCTGGCCCGGATCGACCTGGCGGAGGTGCGCGCCGCCGGCGGCCCGGACTGGTTGCCGGCGGAGGGACGACTGCACGTCTTCCTCGACATGGGCGCCCGCGCGCAGGACTTCGAACCGGAACAGCCGGGGGCCTGCGTCGTCCGCTGGGAGACGGGCGAGGTTGCGCCCCCTGAGCCGCCAGCGGACCTGAAACCCCGCAGCCGGATCGCCCCCTTTCCCCTCACCTTCCAGCCGCGGACCTCCTTCGCCGATGAGCGCGTCGAAATCGACTGGAGGGGCTTGACCCGCGACGAGGAGCGGACCCTGGACGCCGCGATACTCGGCTTCCTGTCGCCCGAGCCCGCCCACCAGATCGGCGGCTATCCCGGGAACCTCCAGGGAGATGACATGGAGGTCCAATGCGCAGTTGCCGCCGCCCACGGCGGCGACCTGCGCAAGGTCGGCGAGGACGATCCGACCCCAGCGGAGTTGGAGGCCGCGCGAGACTGGCGGCTCCTCCTGCAGGTCGACAGCGATCCCGGTGCAGGCTTCGACTGGATCCAGAACGGACGGCTCTATTTCTGGATTCGGGAGGCCGACGCCCGGGCCGGGGACTTCACGCGCGTCTTCGGCCTCGCCCAGTTCCTTTGAGGGTTTCCGGCCGTCCGGAACCGTGGCGGGGTCCATTGGCGCGCGCCGCGTCCCGGGATAGGGTCTGACTTCCTGATCCCTCCCCGGGCGTGCAATGAAACACTTCCTCCTGACCATGTGCGGCGTTTTCGCCGGCCTGCTGCTCTTCCTGGTCGGCATACCCATCCTGCTCATCGCCATCGCGGCCGGCGCCTCGGGGCCCGAACCGACCCCGGCGCGCACGGTGGTGGAGCTGGACCTGCGCGAGGTCATCACCGACCAGGACAGCACCAATCCCTTCGCCAGCTTCGGCCAGCCCAGCCTGTCGGTCCTGAAGATCGTGACCACGCTGCGGAGGGCCGAGACCGACGACCATGTCCGCGGCCTCCTGGTCCGCCTGCCGGAGGCCGGCATGCAGCCGGCCACAGCGGACGAGATCGCCGACTCGCTCCGACGGTTCCGCAAGACCGGCAAGCCGGTGATCGTCTTCAGCCAGGGGGTCTATCCCGCCGGCGCAACCCCCTCGACCTACATGCTGGCGGCGGCCGGCGGCCAGGTCTGGATGCAGCCCGGCGCCTCCCTCCAGGCCACGGGCCTGGTCTCGGAGGACATCTTCCTGAAGCGCCTGTTCGACCGCTACGGCGTGCGCGCCGAGTACGAGCAGCGCAAGGAGTTCAAGAACGCCGTCAACGGCTACCTCCAGTCCGACTATACGGCCGCCCACCGCGAGGCGACCCAGTCCATGCTGGAGTCGATCTATGGCTCAGCCCTCAACCGGGCGGCGGCCGACCGCCGGCAGTCTCCCGCAACCCTGAAGGCGGCCCTGGAGTCCGGGCCGTTAATGGCCGAGGAGGCGCTGAGGCTCAACCTGATCGACCGGGTCGACTACCTCGACGCCGCCCGCAAGCAGCTGACGGACCGCGCCGGCAAGGACGCCCAGTTCCGGGATCTGCGCGACTACGCCCGCAGCCAGAGGGACCTGAAGTCCCTGACCGGTCCGGCCATCGCCGTGGTCACCGCCGAGGGCGGAATCATCACCGGCGGGGACGGCGGGGCCAACCCCTTCGCCGCAGAGGGCGCCATCTATTCCGACCTCCTGGAGAACGCCATCCGGGCCGCCACCGAGGACAAGGACGTCCGCGCCATCGTCCTGAGGGTCAACTCGCCCGGGGGATCGGACACCGCCTCCGAGCAGATCCGGCGCGCCGTGGAGGCGGCCAAGGCGGCGGGTAAGCCCGTCGTGGTCTCCATGGGCCCTTACGCGGCCTCCGGCGGCTACTGGATCTCCTCCAACGCCTCGGCCATCGTCGCCCAGCCCACCACACTGACCGGCTCCATCGGCGTCTTCGGGGGCAAGATCGCCCTCGGCGAGGCCCTCGCCCGGGTCGGCGTGGACCTGCGCCAGGTCGGCGTGGGCTCGGATTACGCCTCCGCCTTCGCCATGGGATCGGGCCTGACAGAGGCGCAGAGGGCGGCCTTCGGTCGCTGGATGGACCAGATATACGCCCGCTTCATCGGCCGGGTGTCAGAGGGCCGCCGCATGCCCATAGAGCGGGTGGAGTCCCTCGCCAAGGGTCGGGTCTGGACCGGCGCCCAGGCACGGGAGCTGGGACTGGTGGACCAGATCGGGGGCTTCTACGACGCGGTCGACCGCGCGCGAGCCCTGTCCGGCGTCAACCAGGAGATGCGCCTGAAGTGGATGGCGTCGGAGGGCTCGCCCTTCGAGGCCTTTGAACGCCTGTTCGGCATCTCCGCCGCCTCGGCGCGGACGCTCGCCGCCTCGGCCTGGCTGCTGGGGGATCCTCGGGCCCAGGCCATTCTCGACGAGATGGCCTGGAGCCGGATGCCGCCGGGCTCGGCGGCGGTCCGGGCCCCGGCCGCCACGCCGTGACCCGGAGGCTCTAGCCGCCGCCGTAGGACCGCGCTGCGGCCGCCATGGCCAGGACGATGGCGCGGTCATCCTCGGACAGCAGCGGGTTCCAAACGTCGAAGATCAGGACGGTGCGGAGGGAGTCGCTGCCGTTGTAGGCCTCGTGCTCCAGGGTGTCGTCAAAGACGATGACCTCGCCCGGCCGCCACTGGATCCGGTCAAAACCGACGCGGTACTCGCAGTTCTCAGGCACCACAAGCGGCAGGTGGGCGATGACCCGGGCGTTGGTTTCCCCGTGGTGGGGCGGGATGCGGGTTCGCGGGGCCAGGGCCGAGAACATGACGTTCGGGCAGAGGCCCTCGATCTGGGCCAGGTCCACCTCCGCAAGGGCCCTCGTGGTCCCCGGGCAGAGCTGCTGGTTGCCGGCGATCGGAGAACCGCTCTTCCAGAGGTCGAGGGTGCTCCAGCGATCGGAGTGGTTCAGCTCCCCCCACTGGTTCACCGGCTGGCCCGGCGCATAGGTGATGTAGGGCGTGAACGCGCCCTGCGCACCCTCCAGGGCCGCCTCCAGCTCCTGGCGGATCAGGTCGGTGTTGGCCTCCAGCGCCTCGATCCAGGGGAAGTGACTCCGGTCGAAGAAGGGGATTGCGGGTAGCCGCGGCACATAGAGCTGGTTGGCGTCGGAGAGGTAGGGGCGGCTGGCGCCCGCCATGATGGACAGAGCCTCCCGCCAGCGCGGCCGGTCTGCCGGCTGGGCCTGACGGATCAGGCCGTCCAGGGTTTGGAGAAGATAGTCCTGGTAGGCCTTTGTCTCGGTCTCTACCAGGCGGGCGGCGTGCTCCAGCTCCCCGCGCAGATGGGCAGGCCAGTGCTGGGAGGGCGGGGCCACCTTCAGGGCGTTGCGATAGGTCACGACCGCCGCAGCGGTTCCGGAGGTCTCCTCCAGAAGGCTGGCCTTGGCCAGCAGGGCGGGCAGGGAATAGGGATCGGCGACCAGGGCGCCCTGGATGGCTTCCCAGGCCTCCTCTGGCCGTCCGGCGGTCCTCAGCGCGGCGGACAGGAAGACCCAGACCGTCGCCTCGCCCGGGGCGGCCGCGCAGGCCTGCCGCAGGAGGTCGATGGACTCTTCCATCCGACCGGCCTGCAGGGCGTGCACCCCCAGGCTGTACAGGGCCTCGGGACGGCGGGCGTCTGCGCCCAGCACCTTGCGCCAGAGGTCCTCGGCCTCGAGCCATCGCCCTGTCCGCGCTGCGGCCCGCGCCGCCTCGGCCCACTGCACTGCCTGCACCTTCGCCTCCGGATAGCAAAAGGGGGCGGCGGATAGGATCCGCCGCCCCCCAGTAGGTTGGTCGCCGTAAGGCTTAGAAGCGGACGTTCAGGCCCACCGCAAAGACCCGGCCCAGGGTGTCGTAGTTCTGGGGCAGGGTGTTTCCGCTGTTGGACGTGGTGTCAGCAGCTTCGTTGCCGACGATCGGCGGCTCTTCGTTGAAGACGTTCTTCACCGAGGCGCTGAGGCGCACCGCATCGTTCACCGCCCAGGAGCCATTGAGGTCCAGGTAGTGGAAGGCGTCGATCTGGCGGAACTTGGCGAAGGTGCCAGCACTCTGCACTGGCTCAATGTCCACCGAGTCCTGGTAGCGCCACTGGTAACCCAGGTTGAAGTCGCCGACGGCCCAGTTGGTCCGCTGGACGAACCGAAGTTCGTGGGTCGGGTTGAAGCACTGGTTCCCGAAGAAGCCGAGGCAGTCGATCTTGGGCAGGCTCGGATCCGACCGGCGCTCGTTGGTCAGGTAGTAGTTGGCCGAAAGGCTGACCTGCAGCCGGCCCCAGGACTCCTCACCGCCCAGATCGGCCAGGGAGAGACCGAAGCCGCCGGTGAACTCGACGCCTTCACTCTCAATGTACTCCAGGTTCTCGGTCAGCAGGATGACGCCGGAGCCCGGGGTCGCCAGGTCGCCGTTCAGACGGGTGATCTTGGCGCACTGGCCGACCACACCCTGACCGTAGCAGGAGTCCAGGACTTCCTGGGCGCCGAAGGTGCCGATCCAGTCCTCGACCCGGATCTTGTAGTAGTCCACCGAGACGAAAGGACGCGAGTCGACGGGGATGAAGTCCGGGGTCCAGACGAGGCCGACCGTGGTCGTGTCCGCCGTCTCCGGCTTGGGCAGCTTCTGGAGGTTGGTGCCCTCGAAGGTCGTGATCTGGGCGGCCACGATGTCCTGCACGGTACCCACCTGCGCCGCGGTCATGCCAGTTGAGATACACCGGGCCCGAAGGGTGGCGTTACCGGCCAGCACGGAAGCGTTCGCCACCGAGCAGGGGTCAAGAAGGGCGTTGGCGAGGCCAGTGCGAACCGGAGCGGCGAGTTCGCCCACGTTCGGCGCGCGAACCGCGCGCTGCTGCATGGCGCGGAACCGGACGCCGTCGACCGGCTCCCAGGTCACGCCGGCCTTCCAGGTCGTGTTCGAGCCGGAGGGGTTATAGTCGGCGAAGCGAGCGCCCAGCTCGATGTCGAGAGACTTGGCGAAGGGAGCGTCGCTGAGGACCGGGACAATGGTCTCGGCGTAGATTTCGTAGACGTCGAACCCGCCCTTGATCGGCAGGACGTTGCCGCTGGCGCCGCCAAGGCAGCTGGTGGGAGCCAGCTTCTTGCACTCGTCCGGAACGGTTTCGCCGACTTCCTCACGGTACTCGGCGCCGAAGCTCCACTGGACGGGCAGGGCCGCCGTCGGGATCTTCAGGGAGTCCAAGGCCCCGGTGATGGAGCCGCCGAAGATGGTCTGGCGGTAGGTCTGCTGCTCCAGGGCGGTGGCCCCGGCATACCCGATCTGGGCCCCGGAGATGGTGCCGTACCCGCCGAAGACGTTGATCGGGACGCAGCTGCTGCCGGACCGGCAGACCGGCTTACCGTCGGGGCCGGGGATGGCGTCCAGGCCGGTGGCGAAGGCGGTCTTGCTGGTATAGCCGGCGTCGATATTGGTCCGGTCGGACTGGCCGTGCTGGACGAACACGTCCCAGTTCCAGGAGTCCAGGATCTCGCCGCGGAACCCGGCGTTAAACTGGAAGGCGGTGTTCTGGTAGGTCGTCGACCGCTCGCCCAGTTCGCCGGTCCGGCGACGGATCACGAGGCTGACATCGTCGGCCACGTCGACCACGCCGTTGGCATTCAGGTCCCGCCAGTTGCTGGCCAGCAGGGTCCCAGCCGTCCGGGCGGCGTTGGCCTCGGTGATGATGGTGTTCCGGGCGGACGCCGTGAGGAAGGGGTTGCTCATCGGCACGAAGAAGGATTCGCCGAAGATGCCCGAGGGGGCGATCTGCTGGCGCACGCTGGTCTTCGAGTACAGCAGGTTGGCGTAGGCCTCGACATTGTCCATCACCTGGTAGGTGGCGAAGGCCGAACCGCCCCAGCGCTCCTGCGGGGTCTGGTAGTAGTTGAATGGGTTGAAGTTGAAGACCGAGCAGTTGGCGCCAATGGAGCCGTCATCCCGGAACTGGCCGAGGCTGCCGCCCACGCCGGTGATGGCCACGCGGGTGGGAACGGTGGTGGTGGAGCCGCCAGCGGCCACCGAGCCGGGACCGCCGCAACCCGCAGGCGGAGCCGGCGGGGTGGTGGCGCCGAGATTGGCGCCAGTTGCCGTCACCACGCCC
>CANGRP010000050.1 GCA_947456005.1 Caulobacteraceae bacterium | reverse complement strand
TGCCCCGAATCCAGAGCAGGATGGAGCGCCCGGGCCGGCGACAGCGCCGGCCCGGAGCCCTTGGGATCAGAGGTCGGAGAACTTCTTGCCCTCGGCCACCAGCTTCTCGAGCAGGGCGGCGGGCTTGAAGTCGTCGCCCATCTTGGCCTGGAATTCCTTCATCTTCTCCAGGACCTTGGCCGGGCCGATCTGGTCGCCGTACCACATCGGGCCGCCGCGATAGACCGGCCAGCCGTAGCCGTTCTGCCAGACCACATCGATGTCCGAGGACCGGATGGCCTTGCCCTCCTCGAGGATCTTCACGCCCTCGTTGATCATCGGATAGATGCAGCGCTCGAGGATCTCCTCGTCGCTGACCGTCCGCGGGTTGGAGCCGGTCTTGACGATGAAGTCGTTGATGATCTTCTCGGTCACCGGGCTGGGCTTGGCGTTGCGGTTCTCGTCATAGTCGTAATAGCCCGCGCCGGTCTTCTGCCCGCGGCGGTCCATCTCGCACAGCACGTCGCGGATGCTCTCGCCCTTCGAGCGTTCCTTGACCCAGCCGATGTCCAGGCCGGCCAGGTCGCTCATGGCGAAGGGGCCCATGGGGAAGCCGAAGTCATAGAGCACCCGGTCGACATCCCACGGCATGGCGCCTTCCATGACCAGCTTCTGGGCCTCGCGCTGGCGCTGGGCCAGGATGCGGTTGCCGACAAAGCCGGGGCAGACGCCGACCAGGGCGGCGATCTTGCCGATCTGCTTGGCCAGCTTCATCGAGGTGGCGATCACCGACTTCGAGGTGTGGTCGGCGCGGACGATCTCCAGCAGCTTCATCACGTTGGCGGGCGAGAAGAAGTGAAGGCCGATCACCGCCTCGGGGCGCTTGGTCACCGAGGCGATCTCGTCGATGTTCAGGCCCGAGGTGTTGGTGGCCAGGATGGCGCCCGGCTTGCAGATGGCGTCCAGCTTGGTGAAGATGTCCTTCTTCACGTCCATGCGCTCGAACACCGCCTCGATCACCAGGTCGACCGGGGCCAGGTCGTTCATGTCCAGCGAGCCCGTGATCAGGGCCATACGCTCCTCGACCTGGGCGGCGGTGATGCCGCCGCGGGACGCCGTGCGCTCATAGTTGCCGCGGATGACCTTCAGGCCGCGCTCCAGCGCTTCCTTCTGGACCTCGACGAGGGTCACCGCGATGCCGACATTGGCGAAGTTCATGGCGATGCCGCCGCCCATGGTGCCGGCGCCGATGATGCCCACCGACTTCACCGGGATCAGGGGGGTGTCGTCCGGCACGTCCGGGATCTTCTGGGCCTGGCGCTCGGCGAAGAAGGAATAGCGCTGGGCGGCGGATTGCGAGCCGGTGACCAGTTCGCCGAACAGCTTGCGCTCGACGGCCAGGCCTTCATCGAAGGGCAGGTTCACCGCCGCCTCAATGCAGCGGATGTTGTATTCGGGCGCCAGGAAGCCGCGGAACTTGCGGGCGTTGGCCTTGCGGAAGGCCTCGAAGATCTCGGGCTTGCCGCGGGCGGCCTCGACCTTGGCGTTGTTGTCGCGCACCCGCACCAGGGGCTTGTTCTCGGCCACGCAGCGGCGGGCGAAGGCCACAGCGGCCTCGCGCAGCTTGCCTTCCTCGGCCAGCTCGTCGACCAGGCCCATCTCCAGGGCCTCCTTGGCGGGGGCGTGACGACCCGAGGTCATCATCTCGAGGGCCTTCTCGGGCCCGGCCACCCGGGGCAGGCGCTGGGTGCCGCCGGCGCCCGGCAGCAGGCCCAGGTTCACCTCTGGCAGACCCAAGCGGGCCGAGGGGACGGCGACGCGGTAATGGGCGACCAGGGCGACCTCCAGGCCGCCGCCCAGGGCGGTGCCATGGATGGCGGCGATCACCGGCTTGGGCGCGTTCTCCATCATCTCCTGGACGTCGAACAGGGACGGCCCGCGCGAGGCGCCGCCGAACTCGGTGATATCGGCGCCGGCGATGAAGGTCCGGCCTTCGCAGATCAGCACGATGGCATTGGCCGCGGGATCGGCCGTCGCGGCCTTGAAGCCCTCGAACAGGCCCTCGCGCACATTGGCCGAAAGCGCGTTCACGGGCGGCGAGTTGAGGGTGATGACGGCGACATCGCCGTCCATCGAAAGGTCGGTCACCGGATTGATGGCGGTCATGCGTTTCCTCGCTCTGCGGTTTCCGGACCGGCCATTCAGGAGGCCGGTTCCGGCGTCGGATTCCCCGGGCGGTTTATACGCCGCGCTGGAGACGGGCGAGTCAAAACTGTACCGCGGGGGGTGATCGGCTTGACCGCTCCGGGCAACTGTGAGACCGCCTAACCCGATACGGACGCCCGCCCGAGGCGCCGGTCGGGGGAGCGCAGCGCCGACGTGCGGTGCGCGGGGGGAAACGGGATGGACGCATGCGTCTGAAGCTCTCTGGCATGGGTCTGGCGGCGCTCTTCGCCGCCGTATCGTTCAGCATTGCGCTCGCCGCTCCGGCCAAGATTCCCCGGACGCCGGACAAGCGGCCCGACCTCAACGGCGTCTGGCAGGTCCTCAACACCGCCAACTGGGACATAGAGCCCCACGCAGCCCGCGCCGCCCTGGCCTTCCGCCCCGGGCCCATCGTGCCGGTCCCGGCCAAGGAAGTGGTCGCCCTGGGCGCCGTGGGCTCGGTTCCCGCCGGTCCCGGCGTGGTCGAGGGCGGGACGCTGCCCTACCGGCCTGAGGCCCTCGTTCTCCGCAACGAGAACCGGGCGGACTGGCTGAACCGCGATCCCGAGGTGAAGTGTTACCTGCCCGGCGTGCCGCGGGCCAACTACATGGCCTTCCCCCTCCAGATCATCCAGGGCGGGACCGAGACCCTGATCGCCTATGAATACGCCGGGGCGGTCCGCAACCTGGTGTTCAAGGACCCGGGTCCGCCGCCGGTGGACTCCTGGATGGGCCAGTCGGTGGCGAAATGGGAAGGCGACACCCTCGTCGTGACGGTCACCGGCCAGTCGGATTCCACCTGGTTTGACCGGGCCGGGAACCACCATTCCGCCAGCATGACTGTTGTCGAGCGGTGGACCCTGATGGACGCCAACCACATCCGCTATGAGGCCGAGATCACCGATCTCGAAACCTTCACCCGGCCCTGGAGGATGTCCATGATCCTCTATCGCCGCATCGGGGAAGACGCCCGCCTGCAGCAGTTCAAGTGCGTCGAGTTCGTCGAGGAGTTGATGTTCGGCAAGTACCGCAAGTCCCCGCTGCCCTGATCCCGACGCCCTTCCGGAGACCCGACCATGATCCAGAGCCCTTCCCGAATCCTCGCTGTCGTCGCCGCCGTCGCCGGGCTGTCCATCGCCGGCGGCGCCGGCGAGGCCGATGCGCACCACGCCTTCGCCGCGGAGTTCGATGGCAACGCCCCGGTCCTGCTGCGCGGCGCGGTGACCAAGGTCCAGTGGATCAACCCCCACGCCTGGGTGCATGTGGCCGTGCCGAAGGCCGGTGGAGGGACTGTGGTCTGGATGGTCGAGGGGGGCACCCCCAACACCCTGCTCCGGTCGGGCCTGACGCGGGATTCGCTGAAGCCGGGGACCGCCCTTATCGTCCGGGGCTACCAGTCCAAGGACAAGTCCTGCACCCCCGCCTGCAAGGCTAATGGACGGGACATCACCTTCGCCGATGGCCGGCGGGTCTTCATGGGTTCCTCGGGGACGGGGGCGCCGAAGGATGGCGCCGATCCCGCCGATCGACGTCCCTAGGGGCGCCGCGTCTTCATGCTGGATGACTTCGTAGCCTGGCTGGCGACGACCCCGGGGAGCATCGCGCTCCACGAGTCGCTCTACATCTACGCCATCGTGGAGACCACGCACGTGGTCGCCATCACCCTCTTTGTCGGGACGATCGCCATGATCGACCTGAGGGTGCTGGGCCTGGCGCTCAACCGCGTCCCGGTCTCACAGGTGCTGCGCAGGCTCCTGCCCTGGACAATGCTTGGCTTCCTCATCCTGATCGTCACCGGTGCCCTGCTCTTCTACGCCATCCCCGAGCGCACCTTCCACAGCCTCTGGTTCCGGGCGAAGGTGCTGCTGCTCGTGCTGGCGGGGCTGAACGCCTGGCGGTTCCACCGCGCATACGGCGTCTCGCCGGTAGGGTGGGACATGGGGCCCGCCCCGGCCCGGGCCCGCCTTTCGGCCATCGCCTCCCTGGCCCTCTGGGTCGGCGTGATCTTCTTCGGTCGTTTCATCGCCTACAACTGGTTCGACTGCGACAAGCCCCAGCCGGCCTTCATCTCCGCCGTCTCGGCCTGCCGGAGTTTCACGCCGTGAACCTCTACGCCCTCTGCGAGGCCATCGAGGCCACCGCCCTCTCCGCCGCCATACGGGAGTCCCTCTGGCTGTTCCCGGTGATCGAGGCGGTCCACCTTGTGGGCCTGGCCATCCTGGGCGGCGCCCTCTTTGTGGTCGACCTGAGACTGATGGGCGGGGGCCTGACCCGCCAGTCCATCGCCGAGGTGGAGCAGGGCGCCCGCGCCTGGTTCCTCGGCGCCCTCGCCCTCATGCTGTCCACCGGCGCCCTCCTCGGGATGTCTGAGGCCGTCAAGCTCTACGACCGGCCCGCCTTCTTCCTGAAGATGATCACCCTGACCCTGGGCCTGCTGCTGGTCTTCACCGTCCGCCGGTCGCTGATCGCGCGCAATCCGAGGGGCGGGCCCTTCGCCTTCGCGGTCGGCGCGCTGTCCGTCTGCCTGTGGCTGACCACGGCCGTCGCGGGCCGCTGGATCGGCTTCTCCTGACGCCCCGCCGCGATCAGGCCCGGCCCAGCACCTTCGACCGCAGCCTGCGCATGCCGCCCAGCCAGCGGTCGTAGTCCGCCGTCTTGCGCTGCATGTAGGTGCGGACGATCTCGTGCGGCAGGATCAGGAAGCTCTCGGCCTCCAGGCCCTGCACCACGGCCTCGGCCACGTCGTCCGGGCTCAGGACGCCATCCAGGTTCTGCGGCTGCTCCTGGCCGCCGCCGGCCCGCAGCATGGCCGTGTCCACGCCCTGCGGGCAGAGGACGGAGACCTTGATCCCCAGGTCGCCCTGGGCGATGGCCAGGCTCTCGGCGAAGCCGATGGCCGCGTGCTTGGTGGTCGAGTAGACCGCGCTGCCGATCTGCGAGAGCAGGCCCGCCGCCGACACGGTGTTCAGGATGTAGCCCTCGCCCCGGGCGATCATGCCGGGCAGGGCGGCCCGGGCGCCGTAGACGTGGGCCATGACATTGACCCCCCAGGCCCGGTTCCAGACCGCGTCGGGGGCGGAGGCGGCATTGTCGGGGTCCGGCTCGCCGCCGCCGACGCCGGCGTTCTGGCAAAGAAGATCGATCCGTCCGTGCGCGGCCTCCAACGCCCGGACCATGGCCTCGACGGCCGCCGGGTCAGAGACGTCCACGCCATAGGAAGAGCCGCCGATCTCGGCCGCCACCTTCGCGGCGCCCTCGGCATTGAGGTCGACGACGGCCACATGGGCCGCGCCTTCCCGGGCGAACCGTCGGCAAAGCGCCGCGCCGATGCCATCGGCGCCGCCGGTGACGATGATGATCTTTCCCTGAACCTTCATGGGGCGGGTCTCCTAGTCGTAGGCCATCAGGATTTCGTCGAGCGCCCGTTCCAGGTCGGTGACGGTCGAGCACTGGGTGAGAAGCGTGCAGAAGGGGCGGTATTCCAGCAGGCAGCTGTCCCCCGAGCCCCAGTTCGTCGCCGGCTCCGGGCACAGCCAGACCAGCCGCTTGGCCTGGTCGGCGATCTGCTTGAAGACGTCCAGGCGGGGGTTCGAATAGTTCGAGCGGCCGTCGCCCAGCACCAGCACGGTGGTGCGCCGGTCGATGACCTCGCCGAAGTCCCGGTCGAGCTCGAGGAAGGCCGCGCCATAGTCGGTCCCGCCCGAGCCCACCTCGTCGACGATGGCCCGCATGGCGGTCTCGAAGGGCAGGGTCTCCAGCGGCCGGCTGACATCGGCCAGGTGGGCCGAGAAGGCGAAGGTCTCAAGGTCGGTGACCTTCTCCTTCAGGGCGTGCAGGAAGAGCAGCAGGAAGCGGACATACTGGGCCACCGAGCCCGAGACGTCGCAGACGGCCACGATCTTGGGCCGGTCCTTGCGCTTGATCTTCCAGACGATGTCGAAGGGCACGCCGTCGTGGCCGGCGTTGGCGCGCAGGGTGCGTCGCACGTCCAGCCGGCCCCGGTCCTTCACCTTGCGGCGACGGGCGTGCCGCACCGCCAGGCGCTTGGCCATGCGCTCGACCAGGGCGCGCATGCGCTCGGTGTCGCTGCGTCCCAGGGCGCCAAAGCTGCGCTCGGCCAGGATCTCGTTCATGAAGGCGTCCTGCGCCGACCTCCCGTAGATCTCGAACCGGGCCTCGACGAAGGCGCGGGCCTGCTTCTGCAGGGCCGAGCGCGTCCCGATCAGCCCCTCGGCCTCCGCCTCGCCCTCGGGGGTGCGCCGGGAGAGGGCTTCCATGAGCCGGGCCTCAAGGGCCTCGACGCCCATGGTCTCCATCATCTTGCGGACGAAATATCCCGACTGGGTGGCGAAGCGGATCTCGTCCACCCCCGCCGCGGCGCCCGCCCGCTCCAGGGCCATGGCCAGCTGCCCGGGGTTCTTGCCCTGCGCCAGGGCCGCCAGGGCCTCAACGGGATCGCCCCCCTCGCCGCCTTCACCCCCATCGGCGTCACCCGGCTGGGGATCCGCGCCGGCCTCGCCATCGCCGGGGCGTCCGGTGTCGGGATCGCCGCTTTCGCCGGTCTGTCCCTCCGCCGCGGCGGCCGAGGCCGCTTCACGGCTGAAGTAGAGTTCGAACAGCTGGTCGTGGATGGCCTTTTCCTCGACGGACTTGGCCAGCACCGTTCCCAGCGCGGTTTTCAGGACGCCCCGGTCCGCCCAGCCGACGACGTCCACAGTCCGCGCCGCATCCATGGCCTCGGTGGTCGACACCCCGGCGCCGGCGGAGCGGAGGGCGCGGATGTAGCGGGTGAGGGTCCGCTCCATCAGCGGCCGGCCTTGTCCCCGCCCACCAGAAGGGCCTCCACCTTGCCCGCCACCTCGGCGATGTCGGACTGGCGCTTGAGGATGACGTTCAGGGTCGAGCGCACCAGGGCCGGGTCCAGCGAGTCCGCGTGCAGCAGGATCAGGGTGCGGGCCCAGTCGATGGTCTCACTGATCGAGGGCAGCTTGCGGATATTCTCGCCCCGCACCGCCTGGACGAAGTCCACCAGCCGCTCCAGCAGCCGCTCGGTCACCTCGGGCACCCGTGTACGGACGATCCGCGCCTCCAGGTCCGCATCGGGGAAGTCGATATGCAGGTGCAGGCAGCGGCGCTTCAGGGCGTCGCCCAGTTCGCGCGTCGCGTTGGACGTCAGGACGACCAGCGGCGGGACCTGGGCGGCGATGGTGCCGATCTCCGGCACGGTGACCTGGTAGTCGGACAGGACCTCCAGCAGCAGGGCCTCGAACTCCTCGTCGGACTTGTCGATCTCGTCGATCAGCAGGACTGAGCCGGTGGACTGCTCCATGGCCTTCAGCAGGGGCCGCGGCTCAAGGAAGTCGCGGGAGAAGAAGATGTCCTGGAAGCCGGTCAGCTTGTGCAGGGCCTCGTCCAGGCTGTCGGCGTCCTCGACCAGGTGGCCGATCTTGTCCTTCAGGATCTGGGTGTAGAGAAGCTGCTTGCCATACTTCCATTCGTACAGGGCCTTGGACTCATCCAGGCCCTCATAGCACTGCATGCGGATCAGGGGCTGTTCCAGGCCCAGGGCGACCGACCGGGCGAGGTCGGTCTTGCCGACCCCGGCGGGGCCCTCGATCAGGACGGGCTTGCGAAGGTGGTGGGCCAGATAGACCGCCGTGGCGATCTCCGGCGTGGCGATGTAGCCGGTTCCCGCCAGCATCTGCGTCACCGCCTCCACCGAGGCCAGGCCCGCCGGCGTCTCCTTCTGCTTCGCCCCGTCCGTCATATGCTCTCCCCCGCCCGCTGCTCGCGGGTCCTGTTCCTGTCCGGTCTGGTGCGAGCATTAGCGGACAGAGCGGGCCAGACCAACCGTGATCCCTTCCTTGTCCGCGAAATTTGAATAAGGTGTATGGAGCGACTGCAAAGTCCGGGGAGGACCATGAAGCTCTATCACTGCGCCGACGCGCGTTCCCTGCGTCCCCTCTGGGCGCTGGAGGAGCTGGGCGCCGAATATGAGCTGGTCAACATGGCCTTCCCGCCCCGCGCGACCCATCCCGGCTACCTCAACATCAACCCCCTGGGCACGGTCCCGACATTTGTCGATGGCGCCGTCACCCTCACCGAGTCCACGGGCATCTGCCATTACCTGGGCGAGAAGTTCGCGCCTACCGACCTGCGGGTCGATCCCTCCGAGCCGGCCTACGGCGAGTACCTCAACTGGATGTACCGGAGCGACGCCACCCTGACCTTTCCCCAGACTATCGTCCTGCGCTACACGCGCCTCGAGCCGAAGGAGCGCCGGCTGCCGCAGGCGGCCGAGGACTACACGGTCTGGTACCTGTCGCGCCTCCGCAGCGTCGAGGCGGCCCTCGAGGACCGGGAGTTCCTGTGCGCCGGGCGCTTCACCATGGCGGACATCGCGGTCCACTACGCCCTCTTCCTGGGCGAGACCCTCGGCCTCGCGGAGCGCTACAAGCCTCGCAGCCGCGACTATCTTGAGCGCCTCAAGGAGCGTCCGGCCTTCCGCCGGGCCCGCGAAAAGCAGGCCGTCCGGGCGGACTGACCGGACGGTATGCCCGTGACAGTGAGGGGCCACGCCCCGGGAGTGAGACCATGAGCACAGTTGACCCCAAGGACCTCGCCGCATTCGCCGAGCAGGCCGACGCCTGGTGCGCCGAGAACGTTGTCCGCGACCCTGGCTTCATGCTGCCCCTGACCTTCATGGAGGTGGGAACGGACGACCAGTTCCACTTCCTGCGCGACTGGCAGAACAAGGTCTGGGAGGCCGGCTACCTGGGCGCGGCCTGGCCGAAGGCCTACGGCGGCGGCGGCCTGCCCCAGGCCTTCCAGAACGCCGCCACCCGGGCCATGCGCAAGCACCAAGGCCCCATCATGCTCAACGCCATCGGCATCAACTGGGCGGGCCCCCTGATCCTGGAAATGGGGACCGAGGCGCAGAAGGCGGCCTACCTGAAGGGCATCCTTTCGGCCGAGGACATCTGGTGCCAGGGCTTCTCCGAGCCGGGCCACGGCTCCGACCTGGGCTCGGCCCAGACCCGGGCGGTGCGCAATGGCGACCACTATGTCGTCAACGGCTCGAAGATCTGGACCACCCTCGGGCGGTACGCGAAGTACATGATCCTGCTGGCCCGGACCGATCCCTCCACTGAGCGCAAGTATGACGGCCTGAGCTTCTTCCTCATGCCCATGAAGGCGCCCGGGATCGAGACCGTCCCGATCCGCAAGCTGACCGGCGAGCACGGCTTCACCCAGACCTTCTTCACCGACGCCAAGGCCCCGGCCGAGGGCCTGGTCGGCCCCGAGGGCGGCGGCTGGAAGGTGGCCATGCGCACCCTGGAGTACGAGCGCGGCGCCCGGGGCGGACAGGCCGGCGGCTATGTCTCGGTAGGCGCCAACGCCTTCGACGTCTTCGATCTGGCCCGGCGCACCCAGAGGGGCGGCCAACCCGTGCTGGACGATCCCCTGGTGGCCGACGAGATGGTCGGCTTCCTGATGGAGATCCAGGCCCTGACCCTCAATGGCCAGCGCACCCAGGTGCCTGAGCTGGTGGCCGACCGGCCCCAGGGGATTCCCCTGGCCTCCAAGCTGATGGGCACGGAGATGTCCCGCCGCCTCAACGACTTCGCCGTCCGGCTGACGGGCGCCCGGGGCGCCTACTATGTCGATGAGCCCGATGCGGTGGACAACGGCCTTTGGGCTCGCAACTACCTCAACGCCTTCTCGGCGACGATCGGCGGGGGCACCTCGCAGATCCAGGCCAACATCGTGGGCGAGCACGTGCTCGGCCTGCCGAAGTCCTGAGGAGGCGCGCTCGATGAAGGACCTGGGACGGATCGGATTCTCCGAGGACCAGGCGACCCTCCTGGAGGTCGCCACGGACTTCTGCCAGCGCCGCTCGCCCGTGGCGACCGTGCGCCGCCTGATGGCGGACGAGCTGGGCCACGACCGGGCGGTCTGGGCCGAGATGGGCGACCTGGGCTGGCTCGGCGTGGCCATCCCCGAGGCCTATGGCGGCTCGGGCCTTGGCCTTGCCGAGGTGGTTCCCCTCGTCGAGCAGATGGGGCGCCGGCTGGTGGCCGGGCCCTTCATCTCCACCACCCTGGCCGCCCAGGCCCTGGTCGCCGGCGGGACCGAGGCCCAGAAGCTGGAGCACCTGCCGCGCCTCGCCGCGGGAGAGGCGGCCTCGGTCGCCCTCGGGGAGCCGGACACCGACTGGGAGCCGGACACGATCTCTGCTGTGGCGCGCCGGGGCGACGGTGGCCGGCTGTCCCTCTCCGGGCGCAAGATCCTGGTGAGTGACGCCGGCGCAGCGCGCCGGCTGATCGTCGCGGTCCGGCTGGACGGCGCCCCGGCCCTGGTCCTCCTGACCCCGGACGACCTGCCGGCAGGGGCGCTGCGCCGGGAGACGGTGATCGACGAGACCCGCCGGTCCTTCAGCCTGACCCTCGACGGCGTGATCGTGGCGGAGGACCGCCTGCTGGACCCCGGCCGGGCCCTGGCGACCCTTGAGCACCTTCACCTGGCCGCCAACCTCCTGGCCGCCGCCGACATGGTGGGTGGGACCCAGGCCTGCATCGACTACACCCTCGACTACCTGCGCACCCGCACCCAGTTCGGCAAGGTGATCGGTTCCTACCAGGCCCTGAAGCACCCCATGGTCGACGCCTACACCCGCTATGAGCAGGCGCGGTCGCATCTCTACAGCGCCGCCCACTGCTTCAATGAGCAGGGGACGGGTGAGATCGCCGTGCGCATGGCCAAGGCGTCGGCCGACGTCGCCTACAGCTTCGCCGCCGACCGCTCGATCCAGTTCCACGGGGGCTTCGGCTTCACCTGGGACTGCGACGCCCAGCTCTATCGCCGTCGGGCCATCTGGCATGCGGCCCAGTTCGGCGACGCCGCCTTCCACCGCAAGAAGCTCGCCCGCCTCCTTTTCTGATCCCGGAACTTCCATGACCGACGCCGCATCCCCGCCCGCCACCCGGGCCGAAGCCCTCGCCATCCTCACGGCGCCCGGCCAGCCCTACGCGCTCGAGACCTTCGAGATCGGCGGCTATCCGCGCAGGGTCTTCGTGAACGCCCCGCCGACCCTGCGCGAGATGTTCGCCGCGGCGGTCTCGGACGCCACCTTCCTGGTCTATGGCGAGGAGAGGATGACCTTCGCCGAGGTCACCCGGGACGCAGGCCGCCTGGCCTCCGTGCTCGTCTCGCGCTTCGGCGTGGGCAAGGGCGACCGGGTCGCCTTCTCCATGCGCAACTTCCCCGAGTGGGTCATCTCCTACCAGGCGGCCACCTCCATCGGCGCCGTCGCTGTGGCGATGAACGCCCTGTGGCAGTCTGACGAGCTGGAGTACGGCCTGAAGGACTGCGGCGCGAAGGTCTTCATCGCCGACCAGGAAAGGCTGGACCGGCTGGCGGGCTGTTCGTCCGACCTCGACGTGCCCGTCATCGCCGTCCGCGCGGACCGGCCCGGCAAGGCCCTCCGCTACGAGGACCTGATGGCGGAGGCGAAGGACGCGACCCTGCCGGCCGCCGACATCGCCCCGGACGATGACGCCACCATCTTCTACACCTCGGGCTCCACCGGCCATCCCAAGGGCGTGGTCTCCTCCCACCGCAACATCATCTCGGC
>CANGRP010000049.1 GCA_947456005.1 Caulobacteraceae bacterium | reverse complement strand
AGCCGACTGAAGGGGTCAACGGAGCCCCAGCAGACCCCCTCCGTCGCGCTGCGCGCGCCACCTCCCCCTGATGGGGAGGAATTAGAACATCGCCAATTGCTCCCCCAGGGGGGAGCTGTCGGCGAAGCCGACTGAAGGGGTCAACGGAGCCCCAGCAGACCCCCTCCGTCGCGCTGCGCGCGCCACCTCCCCCTGATGGGGAGGAATTAGAACAGCACCAATTGCTCCCCTGCGGGGGAGCTCCCCGCGAAGCGGGGTGAGGGGGTCAACGGCGTCAGTTGCCGTTTGTCCCGAACAGCGCCCGGGCCCGGTCCTCGAAGCAGGTCAGGAGCCGGCCCGCCGCCCGGTCGAAATTGCCGGCAAGCAGGCCCTCCAGCAGGCGGCTCTTCAACTCGAAGTCGATGTCGAAGTCGATCCGCGTCCCGCCGTCCTCGGGCACGAAGTCCCAGCGGTTGCGCAGGCGACGGAACGGTCCGGCGATCAGGTCTGCATCGATCCGCTTGAGGGCCGGGTCCCGGCGAACCCGGGTGGAGAACCGCTCCCGGACCGGACCGAAGGCCACCTGCACCTCGGAGTCCAGCCACTCGGCGCCGTCCACCTCCGTTCGGCCGTTCCAGGTGCGCAGCGACCGGACCCAGGGTACGAACTCGGGATAGCGGGACACATCGCCCACCAGGCCGAACAGGGCGTCCGGGGCGTAGGGCGAATGGCGCGAGACGCGGTGGCGCAAGGCCCCTACCCGCCGCGGGCCAGCCGGGCGGCCTTGAGCCGGGCGAAGTCTTCGCCGGCGTGGTGCGAGGACCGGGTCAGGGGGCTGGCCGAGACCATCAGGAAGCCCTTGGCCCGGGCCGCCTCCTCATAGCCGCGGAATTCATCGGGATGGACGAACCGCTCCACCGCCGCGTGCTTGCGGGTCGGCTGCAGGTACTGCCCGATCGTCAGGAAATCGATCCCGGCCGAGCGCATGTCGTCCATGACCTGCAGCACCTCTTCCCGGGCTTCGCCCAGGCCGACCATCAGGCCGGACTTGGTGAAGGCCTCGGGGTCAGCCTCCTTCACCCGCTCCAGCAGGCGAAGCGAGTGGTAGTAGCGTGCGCCTGGCCGGATCGAGGGATAGAGCCGGGGCACGGTCTCCAGGTTGTGATTGAAGACGTCTGGCCGCGAGGCGATCACCTCCAGCGCCGCCTCCACCGGCTTGCGCAGGAAGTCCGGGGTCAGGATCTCCACGGTCGCCCCGGGCGCCCGGGCGCGGATCTCCCGGACCACGGCGGCGAAGTGCGCCGCCCCGCCGTCGGCCAGGTCGTCCCGGTCGACCGAAGTGATGACCACGTGCTTCAAGCCCATCTTCGCCACCGCGTCCGCCACCCGGGCGGGCTCGGTGGGATCCAGGGGCTCGGGGCGGCCGGTGGCCACGTTGCAGAAGGCGCAGGCCCGGGTGCAGATCTCGCCCATGATCATCATGGTGGCGTGGGACTGGGTCCAGCACTCGCCGATGTTGGGGCAGGCCGCCTCCTCGCAGACCGTCACCAGGCCATGGGCCTTCACGATGGCGCGGGTCGCGGCGTAGCCCTCTGATCCCGGCGCACGCACCCTCAGCCAGTCCGGCTTGCGCAGGACCGGGGTGTCGGGGCGGTTGCGCTTCTCCGGGTGGCGTGGGCGCGGCCCGGCGCGGGTGTCGATGACGGTGGCCATGCCCCTAAATCAGCCTTCCCGGCCGCCGGATCAAGCCGCTGCTGCGCCTCCGGACAGGATCACGAACTGTAACCGGTCTTTTCAATCGGCCGGGGGGCGACTACTTTTGACCAAGAGAGAGAATCCAAAGGGAGAAGCCCGTGGCGAAGCTGGGCGACTACATCCGGGGCGGCGGCACGATTTTCAGCGCCCTGGTGGACGCAAGGGCGGCCTTCGGGGCCAAGAAGCTGATCCTGGAGGACCAGGACCGCAACCCCCTGTCCTACACCGACCTGATCCGCGCCGCCTTCGCCCTCGGGCGCCGGATCGCCGCCCTCACCGAGAAGGGCGAGCGGGTCGGGGTCATGCTGCCGGCCAGTTCGGCGGGCGTGGTCACCTTCTTCGCCCTCCACGCCTTTGGCCGCGTGCCGACCATGCTCAACTTCACCTCAGGCATCCGAAACCTGAAGGCCGCGTGCGAGCTGGCCGGGGTGAAGCGGGTCCTCACCGCCTACAAGTTCATCGAGCAGGGCCAGCTGCACGATCTGGTCGACGCCCTCGAGACCGTGGCCACCGTCACCTACCTTGAGGACGTCCGCGAGAAGGTCGGCCTGGCCGACAAGCTCTTCGCCGCCGCCGCAGGCGCCCTGCCCCTGCGCTTCGCGCCCCCGTCCCGACCCTCGGACATCGGCGTCATCCTCTTCACCTCGGGCAGCTTCGGCGCGCCCAAGGCGGTCGTCCTGACCCAGCAGAACCTGATCTCCAATGTCGCACAGGCCGCGAACATCATCGACATCGATCCCGACTGGATCCTGTTCAACCCCCTGCCGATCTTTCACTCCTTCGGGCTGACGGGGGGCATCCTCCTGCCCCTGCTGACCGGCATGAAGGTGTTCGAGTACCCGTCGCCCCTCCACGTCAAGCAGATCCCGCCCCTGGTCAAGGACACCAAGGCCGCCCTCCTGCTGGCCACCGACACCTTCATCAACCAGTACGCCAGGGCCAGTGAGAGCGATGAGCTCTCCGGACTGAAGTTCATCGTCGCAGGTGCTGAAAAGGTTCGGGAAGAAACCCACAACCTCATTCGCGACCGCTTTGGCGGCGTCCCGGTCATCGAGGGCTACGGGGCGACCGAGGCCGCGCCGATCATCGCCATCAACCTTCCGAACGACAATCGCCGCGGCACGGTCGGCGGACTCATGCCGGGCATGGAGGCGCGCCTGGAGCCGGTCGAGGGCATCACCGGCGGCGGGCGACTTCTGGTGCGCGGGCCCAACGTCATGGCCGGATACCTGCGTCCCGATGGTACCCTCGAGGCTCCGGTCGATGGCTGGCTCGACACCGGCGACATCGTCAGCATGACCGAAGACAACTGGATCACCATCCTGGGGCGCGCCAAGCGCTTCGCCAAGGTGGGCGGCGAGTTGGTCTCCCTCACCGCCGCAGAGGACCTCGTCCTGTCCCTCTGGCCGGACAACCGCCACGCCGTCATCGCCATGCCCGACCCCAAGAAGGGCGAGCGGCTGATCCTCTTCACCGACCGCACAGACGCCGCCGCCACGGCCATTGTCGAGCACGCCCAGTCCCTCGGCGCCCCCGAGATCGCCGTGCCCCGCAAGATCGTGAAGGTCCCGGAGATCCCCGTCCTTGGCACCGGCAAGACCGACTACGTGACCATCCAGCGCCTGGCGGAGGTCGAGGGCAGAAGGGCGGCGTAGAGCCCGCCCCAACCCCGGCCTATGGGCGAAGCGGACCGGGGCGGAAGGCAGGGCCCCGGTCAGACATAGACGACCCCGGGCTCCTCCGTCCGGGCCAACCTGTCCCGGATGTCAGCCCCCAGGGTCCGCCTCAGCTGCTGGAACGCAGCCTCCACCTGAGCCTCGTCCTGCCCCAGCGCCTTCTCGAGCGCCAGTCCCCGCAGGGCCGCCACGGCCATGGTCAGCAGGGCGTCCGAGACGGGCCTGTCGGCGATTCCCGCCGCCGCCATCAGTCGGAAGAAGGTCTCCTGGGTTTCCTCGGCATGCCTTAGCAGGACGGGCATGACGCGTTCGGCGAGCTCGGGGTCGGACCGGGTCGCAGACCGGATCTCGTCGTGGGCCACGCCGTCCGGCGAACCGTGCCGCATCCAGGCGACGTCCAGAAGCGTCAAGAGACGCGCCTCGGCCGTCAGCGAGTTCCCGGACAGAGTCGACCGATAGGCGGCGATATTCCTCTGGTGGGTGGTCTCGGCCACCTCGGCCATCAGCTGGGCCTTGGTGGAGAACTGGTGCAGCATTGCACCGCGAGACACGCCTGCAAGCTCCGCCACAAGGGTCGTCGAGACCGCCGCGTATCCGTAGCGGTAGAGGGCTTCGATCGCAGCCGCCACCAGACGCTCGCGGGTTCTGCCGGATCGCTGGGCCTGTGTCAGACGGGCGGGAGGGGCCGTCATCCATGCGCTCCTGGGGCGCCCGCGAGCCTGGCGGGCGTCTGCGCCAGGCGCCGGCTCCTTCGGTCAGTACTGCGAGTCACGGGTCCCTCTCTGATCAGCTGCATATACAAACAGGATTGACTGTTTATTTTCAAGGTGTCTTCCCTACCCTCAGAAGCGTTGGCGCGCACACGCCGACGTCTCTCCGATGAGGAAAGGCCGGCCTGGCGCTCGACGCACCAGTGGGCTTCCCGGTCCGAGAGGCGGCCGCCTTTGGAGGTCTTGGAGTGGTCGTCATCGGTCTGGACCTCGGCACCTCGGGCGTGAAGGCCGTCGCGGTCGACGGCGGCGGCGTCATCCAGGCGCAGGCGACCACACCCCTCGCCGTGAGTCGGCCACAGCCGCTCTGGTCCGAGCAGGACCCGCAGGACTGGATCGCTGCGGCCGAGGCCGCCATCTGCGCCCTGCCTGAGCCGATTCGAAGACGCACCCGGGCGATCGGGCTCTCAGGCCAGATGCATGGAGCCACGCTCCTCGACGCCCGGGACAAGGCCCTTCGACCGGCCATTCTCTGGAATGACGGCCGCTCCGGCCGCGAGTGCCGGGCGCTTGAAGTCGCCGCCCCCGACCTTGTGGCCATTACCGGCAACCGCGCCATGCCGGGCTTCACGGCTCCGAAGCTGGCCTGGGTGCAAACCCACGAGCCGGAAGTCTTCGCCGCAACCCGGCGCGTCCTCCTGCCGAAGGACTATGTGCGCCTCTGGCTGACAGGCGAGGCGGTCAGCGACATGTCGGACTCGGCAGGAACGCTCTGGCTCGATGTCGGGCGCCGGGACTGGTCCGACCTGCTCCTGGCGGCCACGGGCCTGACGCGCGACCACATGCCCCGGTTGGTCGAGGGCTCTGCAGTCTCCGGGGTGCTGCGCAAGCCTGTCGCCGAGGCACTGGGGCTCCCGCAGGTTCCCGTCGCCGGCGGCGGCGGAGACAACGCCGCCAGTGCGGTGGGCGTCGGCGCCCTCGCGCCCGGCCAGGCCTTTGTCTCGGTGGGCACCTCCGGCGTGATCTTCATCGCCGACGACGCCTTCCGGCCGGACCCGGGTCGCGGGGTTCACACCTTCTGTCACGCCCTGCCCGAAACCTGGCACCGGATGTCCGTCACCCTGTCGGCGGCCAGCGCGATCGACTCCGTCGCCCGGCTGGCGGGATTTTCCTCCACCGCCGAGGCCGTCGCGGACCTGGGCGAGAGCCGGTCGGACGACCCGCTCTTCGCGCCCTGGCTGTCGGGAGAGCGCACGCCGCACAACGATCCCTCCGCCAGCGGCGTCTTCGTCGGCCTGACCCACGCGACGACCCGCGAGGCGCTGGTGCGGGCGGCTCTCGAGGGGGTCGCCTTCGCCCTGGCCGACGGGTTCGAGGCCCTGGGCTCGCCCCAGGTCGAGGCGCTGAGCGTCGTCGGGGGCGGAACCCGGATCGCCGGGCTGGGCCCCCTGCTCGCGGCCGCCCTCGGCCGGCCGCTCGTATACCGCGACGGGGGCGAGACGGCCGCGGCGCTCGGCGCCGCCCGCCTGGCCTGGATGGCGCTGGAAGGAGAGGTTGCAGAGCCCCTGCGCCGCCCCGGGCAAGTCCTGCGCGAACTGACACCGGACGAGGATCTGGCCGGTCGCCTGACGCCCCGGCGCGCCGTCTGGCGTCGTCTCCACCCCGCCCTTTCCCAGACCTTCCAGGAGCTCAGCCCATGACCACGATTTTTTCCGGGGTTCCGCCGGTCCGGTTCGAGGGGCCGGACTCCGACAATCCCCTCGCCTACCGGTACTACGACGCCGACAGGATCGTCGCCGGGCGTCCCATGAAGGACCACATGCGCTGGGCGGTCTGTTTCTGGCACTCCTTCTGCTTCACGGGCATGGATCCCTTCGGCTGGGCGACGCTTCCAAGGCCCTGGATGGCCGGTCCGGTGGACCTCGCCGCGGCGACCGAGCGCCTCGACGCCGCCTTCGACTTCTTCTCACGGCTGGGCGCGCCCTACTTCACCTTCCACGACCATGACGTGGCGCCGCACGCCACGACGCTCCGCGACCTCATCGACGGCATGGCGCGCATGGAGCCGCTCATGGCCGAGCGCATGCGGAAGACCGGGGTCGGCTTGCTCTGGGGCACAGCCAATCTGACGGCCCACCCGCGCTACGCCGCCGGCGCCGCCACCAATCCGGATCCTGAGGTCTTCGCCTGTGCGGCCGCGCAGGTCCACGCCTGCCTGGAGACGACCCATCGGCTGGGCGGGGAAAACTACGTGCTCTGGGGCGGGCGCGAGGGCTACGACACCCTCCTCAACACCGACATGCGCCGCGAACTGGATCAGTACGGCCGCTTCCTGGCCATGATCGTCGAGCACAAGCACAAGATCGGCTTCAAGGGCGCGATCCTGGTCGAACCCAAGCCGCACGAGCCGGCCAAGCACATGTACGACCGGGACGCGGCGACCTGCGCCGCCTTCCTGCGAACCTATGGCCTGGAGGGCGAGGTGGCGCTCAACATCGAAGCCAACCATGCGACCTTGGCCGGCAACAGCTTCGAGCACGAGGTGGCCACCGCCATCGCCCACGGCGTCTTCGGTTCGATCGACCTCAACCGCGGGGATCCCCACAACGGCTGGGACACCGACCAGTTCGCCATGGATGTCGGCGAACTCACCCTCGTCTGGCGCCGCATCCTCAAGGCCGGCGGCCTGCGCACCGGCGGCTTCAATTTCGACGCCAAGATCCGCCGGCAGTCGGTCAGCGTCGAGGACCTCTTCCATGGGCATGTCGGCAGCGTCGACGCCCTGGCGCGCGGCCTGCTCGCCGCCGCCGCCCTCGAAGCGGACGGAAAGCTCGACGCCTTTGTCAGCCAGCGATACGCCGGCTGGGAGGGCGCCGAGGGCAAGGCGATCCTGGCCGGTCAGGTCAGCCTGGCGGATGTGGCCCAGGCCGCCCTCACCCGGAATGTCGAACCCCAGCCGGTCTCGGGAAGACAAGAGTTTCTTGAGACCTACGTCTCACGCTTCGCCTGACAAACTCCGCAAGCCAAGGAAAACCCAATGTCCGACTACGCCCCGGAAAAAGGTCTCTCCCCCTCAGAGCAGGAGGCGCGGATCGACGCCGTCCTGGCGGAAACGACGATGGCGGAAAAGGTCGCCATGATGTCGGGGCGCGGCTTCTTCGTCCAATACGCCAAGAGCGGCCGGCGCTGGGGAAGCGAACCCTACGCCGCCGGCGGAGGGTGCGAGCGCCTCGGCATTCCGCCCCTCTTCTTCACGGACGGGCCGCGCGGCGTCGCCCGGGGCCACTCCACCTGCTTTCCCTGCTCCATGGCCCGGGGGGCGACCTTCGATGTCGACCTGGAGCGCCGCATCGGCGAGGTCATGAGCATTGAGGCGCGCGCCCAGGGGTGCACCCTCTCCGGCGCGGTCTGCATGAACCTCCTACGCCACCCGGGGTGGGGACGGGCTCAGGAGACCTATGGCGAGGATCCGCACCATCTCGGAGAAATGGGCGCCGCCCTCGCCGTCGGGCTGCAGACCCATAACGTCATCGCCTCGGTGAAGCACTTCGCGGTGAACTCCATCGAAAACGTCCGCTTCACGGTCGACGTCCGCTGCGACGGCCGCACCATGCGCGAGGTCTACCTTCCTCACTTCAAGCGCGCGATCGACGCCGGCTGCGCCAGCGTGATGAGCGCCTACAACCAGTGGAACGGCGTCTATTGCGGACAGCACCGCGAGCTCCTGACGGACATCCTGCGCGGCGAGTGGGGCTTTGACGGCTTTGTGCATTCGGATTGGATCTACGGGCTCAGGAATGTCTACGCCGCATCCGCCGGACTGGATGTGGAGAACCCCGAGCCCCTGGTCTTCGGCGACTCGCTTCTGGCCGCCGTCGAGGCCGGCCATATCGAGCCCGGCGTCATCGACACCGCCTGCCGCCGCATCCTGCGCACCCAGTACCGTTTCGCCTGCGCGGAAGACCCCCTCGAGGCCTACACGCCCGACCTGGTCGCCAGGCCCGAGCATGTGGCGGTCGCGCTGGAGGCGGCGCGCAAGTCCGCCGTTCTGCTGAAGAATGACGGAGTCCTGCCCTTCGACCCGGGCCGGGTGCGCAAGCTCGCCGTGTTCGGCCGTCTCGCCGACATGGAGAACACCGGCGACTTCGGATCGTCGCGCGTCCACCCCGCCTACGTGATCACCCCGGCGGAGGGTCTGCGCCGCCGCCTGGGAGACGACTCCGTCATCCTGGCGGAGGAAAACGACCTGCCTGCGGTTCGCAAGGCCTGCGCCCAAGCCGACGCCGTCGTCGTGGTTGTCGGCCGCACGCACGAGGACGAAGGCGAATACATTCCCGGCGGCGGCATCGATCTGGGGCGTATCGACAGCCCCGGCCTCAAGGCGGTGACCCGCGCCCAGTCCACCGCCGGCAATGGCCCCGACATCGGCGGAGACCGCGCCGACCTTGACCTGAGCCCGGACCAGGCGGCGCTCATTCGGGAGGCCGCGGCCAGCGGAAAGCCGGTGGTCGTGGTGATCGTCGCAGGGTCTGCGGTCATGGTCGAAGACTGGGTCGACGCCGCGCCGGCCATCCTTCAGACCTTCTACGCCGGCATGGAGGGCGGAACGGCCCTGGCGGAGCTTCTGTTCGGCGACGTCTCGCCCTCGGGACGCCTGCCCTTCACCGTCGCGCGGTCGATCGACGACTACCCCTTCTTCGACCGGACGGCCCGCCAGATCGAGTACGGCCCCCTGCACGGATACACCCTTCTGGAACACAAGGGCGTCGCTCCGCGGTTCGGGTTCGGCCATGGTCTCAGCTATGCCGAGTTCCGCTACCGGGCCCTGAAACTGCGCCGCGAGGCGGGCGGAATCGAGGTCCAGGTCAGCGTGCGCAACGCCGGCGGCGTAACCGGAGATGAGACCGTCCTGGCCTTCGTCCGGCATCCTCCGGGCGCCCTGGAAGGACCGGACCGTCTGCTCCGGGCCTTCACCCGGGTGACCCTGGCCCCAGGTGAGCAAAAGACCCTCCGGCTGCACATCCCCCTCGATGCGCTCCGCCAGTGGGACCCGGCGACCCGGGAATGGGTCTTCTTCCCCGGCCCCTACAAGGTCTGCCTCCAGACCCGCGAGGGCCAGCTCATCGAACAGGGCCTGACGCTGGCCCCCGCCGCCTGATCCTCGCCCCGCGTCAAGGGGGCAATGGCTCCGTAATTCCTCCCCCTTCCAGGGGGAGGTGGACCGCGTAGCGGGCCGGAGGGGGTTTGCGGAGGGGCCGTTGCCCCCTCACCCGGCTTCGCCGGGAGCTCCCCCGCAGGGGAGCAATTGGCTCTGTCATTCCTCCCCATCAGGGGGAGGTGGACCGGGGCAATGCCCCGGGCCGGAGGGGGTCTCCCGCGGCGCCGCCCCTGCCCCTGTAGCGCCCGTCTCGACGGTGACACCCGGATTGCAGGTGGTTCCAGTCGTCCGCGAGTGGCGTTTCCGCACCCGTCACCGCATGTGCGCCGATCGCAACAGGGTCGCGCTCCAGTCCGGCAGCTCCCGTAAGGCCCGGGCGACCGAAACGAGGCTCGAGCCGACTTCGCTCTGGGTCATGTCCCGGGCGGACCGGTGAAACGAAAGACCCTCCGCCACGAAGATGGGATTGAGGAATCCCGCCGCCGGAAACCCTGGCGGCGGCGTATCAACATGCTGGACATGCTCGAACCCCAGCGGCCTGAGCGCACCCAGTCGCCAGCCACACTCCTCCAGCACCTCCCGCCTCACCGCCTCCTCGACGGTCTCACCCGGCTCCAGACGCCCCCCTGGCGTGATGTGGCGATAGCCATCGCGCTCCCTCACTACAACGACGGCCCGGCGCCGCAACACCAGGGCCCGCGCTGACCGGACCAGGGCCACCGGCAGGGCTCGATCCGAGACGTAGGTCCGCGCCACCACAGGTGCGTAGACATAGTTCCCCCTCCGCTCGGCGACGGGCGTCAGGTCGGCCAGCGACGCGGCGAAGGCCTCGGCCTGAGCCATGACTGCAGGCGTCAGGGTCAACGCAGGATCCAGAAGGCGCAGAGGCCGGCGGCGAAGATCCAGTCATAGACCGCACACATGGGCGGGTACCAGGAGGGCATCGCCGTGGAGATCCGGCGGTGGTGGAGAAGATCCCACACCCCGTGCAGCGCATACGCCGCCGGGATCAGCCAGGGGCTCCAGATCAATCCCGCCAACGCAAAGGCCAGGAAGGCCAGGGCCGCCAGCCCCTCTATCGCCAGGATGTGCGCCCGGCCGTCCTGGAGCGCGAAACCGGCGTAGATCCCCGCCACCAGGCCGAGGATGACCGCGGCGAACTGGATCGAGACCGCTTCCGGGAGGCCCAGGTGAATCGGCAGGCTGAGGAGGGAGAGCACGGCCCCCGCCATGGCCGGATGCCGGGTCAGGCCCGCCGCCAGTCTTGAGATCATCCGCGCCTCCTGCGCCGCAGCGCGGGCCGGAGCCCGCCCCTCAAATGTGCAGCGCCCGACCAAAGGCGTCCAGCGCCGCCTCGTGCATGCCCTCGCTGATGGTCGGGTGCGGGAAGACCGTGGCGAAGAGGTCGGCCTCGGTGGCTTCCAGGGTCATGGCGAGGGCGTAGCCCTGGATCATCTCGGTGACAGGCCTAATCCCCCCTCGGTTCGGGACGCAGAGCCGCAACGCCTCACATGAACAGCAATGGCTTTCGTAATGGTCGATCTTGGGGGTACATTGGTGACCTCCTAGGTTTCCTCGGAACCTCTCAAATGTCAGCGGTTGGCCCTGCGCGCGAGGAAATGCCGTTTATCCCCGCAGCCGTCATTCCGCCCCAGAGAGATCCACCATCCTGGTTGCTGGCGGCGCGCATGCCATTCAATCAGATCGAAGGCTGGTCCCGAGCGGTGTTCGAAGCGGACGCTTACCGCGCGTTTCCGGGAACGCCCCTGTTCGTTGTGGAGCCACAGGCCATACGGACAGTCCTGCTGGATGCCGCACAAGACTTTCCGCAGGGTGAACTGCTCAAGCGCATGATGCGACCTGCATGGGGAAGAGGTCTTTTCACGGCTGAGGATCGAGACTGGCGATGGCAACGGCGGGCTACGGCGCCAGCCTTTCGTCCGGCGGAGATGGCGGAGCTGGCCCCACTGGTCAGCTTCGTCGCCGACAGGACTGTGGAAAGCTGGACCGGGTCAGGACAGACCAACCTGATCGACATCCCTTCGGAGATGGCGAGGCTGACCTTCGGCGTGATCCTGGACACAATGCTGTCAGGTGGTGAGGACTTCGACCGCGCCGCGATGCAGTCCCGGATCAAATCCTTCTTCGCGGACATCGGCAGAATGCGCATCAGCTACTTCCTGGCGCCGGATGCCTATCATGCGTCGCGACCCGACGCCCATTCGGTACACCGCCAGCCCTTGCTGGACGACATCAGACGCATGGTTTCCCGCCGCCGGAACTCTGACCGCCGCTCCGACTTGGTTGATCTCCTGCTCCAGGCTCGCGACCCGGAAACTGGCCAGGGGATGGATGACGATCTGCTCGCTAACAACTTGCTCGGGTTCATTCTGGCCGGCCACGAAACCACTGCGCTGGCACTGACCTGGGCGCTCTACCTGGTCGCCATGCATCCCCCGACCGCCGCGCGAATCCGGGACGAGGTGACTGAAGTCGCGGGAACGAACGCGATCGACGCCACTCACGTCGATCGATTGGTGTTTACCCGCCAGGT
>CANGRP010000048.1 GCA_947456005.1 Caulobacteraceae bacterium | reverse complement strand
GGCGATGGACTCCTCCCTACCGAAGCCTGCGAGCTGCACGGCCTCGAAGAAGGCGCAAACCCGGTCTGCGGACTTGATCAGCCTGCGGATGTCTGCGGGCGTCCGCGCCGGCAGGCCAAAGCGGATATGGATGGCGTGCTCCAGCCTTTGCTCGATCGCCTTGTAGTCGTACCCCAGGGCGGCCTTGAACGGACTGATCATGTCCCCGATGACGTACTCCGAGGCGTCGTGAAGGAGGGCTGCGAGCCGCCATCGCGGGTCCAGGCCGGGGCTGAGATGGACACAGATCTCCTCGACCACAACGGAATGCTGGGCCACCGAGAAGGCGTGGTCACCCGTCGTCTGGCCGTTCCATCGCGCGACTCGGGCCAGGCCATGGGCGATGTCCTCGATCTCGATGTCGAGGGGGGAGGGATCGAGGAGGTCCAGGCGGCGTCCCGACAGCATCCGCTGCCAGGCCCTCGGAGGGCTTGCGGCGGCGCGTTTCAATGCAGATCTCCGGGATCGGGCATGGCCGACAGGTGCACCGGGCCTTGAGAAAGATCAATGACGGTGCGCAGGCTGGCGGCCTAGGGTCCACAGGAACCAGGGAGAAGCTGCATGAGCTGGGCGAGGGTGATGGCGCCGCTGGCGGGCGCAGAGGGTGACGCCGCCATCCTGTCCGCCGCGGTGAAGGCGGCGATCCCCTTCGAGGCTGAGGTCGCCGCCGTCTTTGCGCCGGCCGATGTCGCCGATATCATGCCCTGGCTGGGCGAGGGCTACCTGGGCGGCGTCCAGACCACGGCCATTGAGACCCTGAGGCAGGCCGCCGCCACAGGGGAGGCCCGCTCCCGGTCCGCCTACGAGGCCTGTGACTACGCCAAGAAGACCTACGTTGCGCTTTGGAGCCCGGTCTGGGCGGCGCTCTCAGCACAGGCGCGCCTGTCAGACCTGGTGGTCTTTGGCGATGACGCGGCGCGCGGACGGGGTCCCCTGGCGGAGTGTTTCCAGCAGATCCTCGCTGACGAACAACGCCCGGTGCTCATCGCCCGCAGGGGCTTCGAGGCCGGCGGCGTAGTCGCCGTGGCCTGGGACGGCGGCAAGGAGGCCAGCCGGGCCGCCCGCCTCGCCCTGCCCCTGCTGGAGAAGGCCTCGCGGGTCGTCCTGCTGGCCGCCCCCAAGGCCACCTCCCGGCACTTCGAGCCTTCCCGGCTCCAGGCCTACTACGCCGCCCGTGGCGTCCAGGCGGAGGTCGAGGTCCTCGGAGACAAGGGCGAGGCCGCCGGCCTGCTACTGGGGGCGGTCAAGAGGGTCGGCGCCAACCTGCTCGTCGCAGGGGCCTTCGGCCACCCCAGGTTGCAGGAATTCATCTTCGGGGGTACCACCCGTTCCTTGCTCGCGGCGGAAGCGCCTTCACTTTTCCTGTCTCATTAGAGGTTTCGCGCATGTCCCTTTCGCGCATCGTCATGCGGCTCGCCCGCAACCCGGGGTCCGAGTTTGGCGGCGACGACCGCCGGGGCTACACCCTGACGGCCCCGCTCACTGCGGACGGCCGGCTGGACGCCGAGGCCTTCTCGAAGGCGCGAGCGGAGTCTTCCGTCCGTCGCTTCGCCCCTGACGAGGATCCCGTGATCGGCCGTCTGGCCCGCCGCGGCCAGAACTGGTTCTTCGACTATGACAAGGACTCCAGCGATGATGACGAACCGGTTCACCGGCTCGGGGATCACCGCTTTGTGGTCGGCGAGTATGTCACCGTAACGGACGAGGACGGTCAGCCCCTGACCTACAAGATCGTCGAGGTCCAGAAGGCCTGAGCCTTCACCTCAGGTCCGCAAATGCAAACGCCCCGGCCGTGAGGCCGGGGCGTCTTCACTTCAGGGTTTGGTCGGGCTCTTACTGGCCAGGACGCGGCGGGCCGCTTTCCCGGCGGGCCAGGAAGGCCAGGCGCTCGAACAGCTGGACGTCCTGCTCGTTCTTCAGGAGGGCCCCGTGCAGCGGCGGGATCAGCTTGGTGGGATCGCGCTCCTTGAGCATTTCATCGCTGATGTCCTCGACCATGAGGAGCTTCAGCCAGTCGAGCAGCTCGGAGGTGGAGGGCTTCTTCTTCAGGCCCGGCACCTTGCGCATGTCGTAGAAGATGCGCAGGGCCTCGGAGACGAGCTTCTGCTTGATCCCGGGATAGTGGACCTCGACGATGTCGTTCATCGTCTCGGCCTCGGGGAAGCGGATGTAGTGGAAGAAGCAGCGGCGCAGGAAGGCGTCCGGCAGCTCCTTCTCGTTGTTCGAGGTGATGATCACCACCGGCCGGATCTCGGCGCGGATCGTCTCGTTGGTCTCGTAGACGTAGAACTCCATCCGGTCGAGTTCCTGGAGGAGGTCGTTCGGGAACTCGATGTCCGCCTTGTCGATCTCGTCGATCAGCAGGACCGGCCGCTTCGGGGCGGTGAACGCCTCCCAGAGCTTGCCCTTCTTGATGTAGTTCCGGACGTCCTTGACCCGCTCATCGCCCAGCTGGCTGTCCCGCAGGCGGGTCACGGCGTCATACTCGTACAGGCCCTGGTGGGCCTTGGTCGTGGACTTGATGTGCCAGGTGATCAGCTCGGCGTTGAGGGCCTTGGCGACTTCGTAAGCCAGCACGGTCTTGCCGGTGCCGGGCTCGCCCTTGATCAGCAGGGGCCGCTCAAGGGCTATGGCGGCGTTGACGGCCACCTTGAGATCATCGGTGGCGACATAATTGTCGGTGCCTTCGAAACGCTGGCTCATCTGGGCTCCCCGAAAACGCCGGCCCTTGGGACGGACGCCCGAATAAATGTTTCAAACTGACGGGCACACTAAAGGCTGGCCGGCGACATTCAAGCCGCTTCGTCCCGGAGCCGGGCGCTCATCCGGCCGACGAGGCTGCGAGGGCCTCGGCCACCGACCGGAACACTTCGTCCCAGTCCCCGGCCCTTCGGGAGGCGAACAGACGCACCTGCGGATACCAGGGGTAGACGTCCGAACCGAGGGTGGTCCAGGCGTCCGGGGCGGTGATCAGCCACGCCGGGACGCCGCATGCGGCGGCCAGGTTGAAGCTGGCGTTGGAGACCCCGACGACCAGGTCGAGGGCGCAGGACAGGGCCGCCACCCCCTCGAGGTCCTGCTTGAGGTCCAGGCCCGCTGGCGTCCGGATCTTCACACCCAGCTGGTCCCAGGCGAAGGCCACTTCGTCCTTGCAGTCCCCGTACTGAAGGTTGACGAAAGTCACCCCGGGGACCTCGAGCACCGGCCTCCAGGCGTCAAAGGCCGCGAACGCGTTGCCTCGGGATCCGGACATCATGGCGCTCTTCCAGAGGAGGCCGACCCTGAGCTCCGGACCCAGCCCGGCGAGGCGCGCCCGCCAGTCTCCGATCCGGTCAGGGTCGGCGGCCAGGAAGTCCCCGCCGCCCCTGAAACTCTCCAGGTCTGGTCGTAGCACCGGGAGAAGGTCGGCCATGGGGGTCCAGGCTGAATAGTCGACGGCGTCCCAGCCCTCCCCAAGGCGGCGCACCCGTCGACCGCCGACGCTTTGGGTGGTGTGTGCTGACACCGTTACGCCCGGGAATGATCGTTGGAACAGGCCCGTGAGCCGGGGCTCCACCGCCAGGGCCAGGGCGGCGGGACGATCCTTCCCCGACAGGAGATCGGGAAGCAGGCCCCCGAAAATGACTTCATCGCCAAGGCCCTGCTCGCCGACGATCAGGAGTTTGCGTTCGGAAAGCGGGGCCCCCGGCCGCCATCGCTTCCCAGGGATGTCAAACTCGGCGGAGCCCGGATACCCGGGGTCGTTGCGGATCGCATAGTCCTTCCAACCGCCTTCGAGGTCGCCGAGACGAAGGCGGGCGCAGGCCCGGGAGAACACCAGTGTCGCGCGCTCCCGGGGTGACAGGCCCACTTCAGGAATCCCTTCCAGGGCCTCCAAACCGCTCCGGGAATCGCCCTCGGTGATCAACAGATTGGCCGCGTTGAACCGGGCCGCCGTAAAGTCTGGCGCCAGCCGCAAGGCTTCAGTGAAGCAGGTCCGGGCGGCGACGAGATCCCCGCGATCGCCGGCCAGCACGCCCAGGGCGTCCCAGGCCACCGGGGCGTCGGGATGGTCCGCAAGATGGGCCATCAGGACATCGACCGCCTCGTCGCTGCGGGCCTGGGCGGCTAGGGCGCGGGCGAGGAGGCAGGTCGCGCTGGTGTCGCCCTGCCGGGCCGCCAGCGCCTGACGGAGCAGACCCTCAGCGGCGCCCGCCAGGTCCAGCTCCAGGGCGATTCGTCCCAGGCGGGTCAGGAGATCGGGATCACCGGGCGCCAGGGCCAGGGCCGCCTCATAGGCGGAAAGGGCGCCGGCCAGGTCTCCTCCCGCCTCGCAGGCGAGGGCCAGGAGCCTCCAGCCGGCGAGCGAGGTGCGATCGATCTCCACGGCGCTCCGGGCGAGGCTGGCGGCCTCGTCGGGCCGAAAGGCCTCCAGGTGCGCCGCCGCCTTGGCCAGGAGCGTGGCGATGGGCGCGGCTGTCATGCCGCCGCCCCGAACTCGCGACCAAGGTCCGCTGCGACCCGGTCCAGCGCCGGCCCCCAATCGGCAAAGGCCTCCGGCTGGTACATCCGAACCTGCGGATACCAAGGATAACCGCCCGTCCCCAGGGCCGTCCACGCTCCCCGGGCGGCGATCAACCAGGCGGGCGCGCCAGCCGCGGCGGCGAGGTTGAAGCTGGCGTTGGAGAAGCCGATCACCAGGTCGAGGGCGGCCGAGAGGGCCGTGACATCGTCCAGGTCCTGCATCAGGTCGATACCCGGGGGGGGCCAGATCGTCACTCCCAGCCGGTCATGGGCCATGGCCAACTCCGAGTGACAGTCGCCGTACTGGAGGTTGATGAAGGTGACGCCCGGGGTGCGCAGCACCGGCGCCCAGACCTCGAAGGGCGAGAAGGAGCGCCGTCTTCCCGCAGACAGCACAGAGCTTTTCCAGAGCAGGCCGACCCGGGCCCCCGGCGCCTCTTCCTCCAGGACCCCACGCCAATGGGACACCCTTGCGGGGTCCGGCTTCAGGTAGCCCCCGCCGTTCGCGAAGGACAGGACGGTGGGCCGGAACTCCTGGAACAGTGAGGCTATGGGCGTCCAGAGGTCGCAGCCTCCCTCCGGGACCCCGGGCACGATGCGTACCCGGTGTCCACCGGCGTCGCCGACACGGTGCGGCTCGATGCGGACGCCAGGGAAGCTTCGCGCCATCAGGCCGACCAGCCGGGGCTCGACGGCCAGGATCAGCTCGCCGCCAGGGCCCAGCCTTTCGATCAGGTCGGGGAGCAGGCCTGCGAACATGACCTCGTCGCCGAGCCCCTGCTCGCCGAGGACCAGGAGCCGGCGACCCGTCAGGGACATGCCCGGCCGCCAGACGTCCTCCGTCCTGAGGTTGCGGATAAAGCCCGGCCAGTTGGGGTCGTTGCGCGCTTCGTAGTCCTTCCAGCCTTCGGACAGGTCGCCCAGCGAGAGCCGGGCGATGGCGCGGGCGAAGACCATGGCGGGCCGATGCTCGGGGGGAGGCGGTGTATCGAGGGCGGCATTGATCCGGACGATCGCTTCCGCCGCCTGTCCCATGACCAGGAGGTTGTCGCCGAGATTGTAGGCGGCCGCGGCCATGCCCGGCGCCATCCGGACCGCTTCCTCGAACAGCAGGTTCGCCGTCTCCAGGTCGCCCGTGTCCGCCACCAGGCTGCCGAGGGTGTTGAGAAGGTTAGGGTGGCCGTTCTGTATCTCCAGGAACGACTTCAGGAGGTCGATCGCTTCATTGGCCCTGCCCTGGGCGTTAAGGGCGAGGGCCAGGTTGTTGATGCCTTCCGCGTTCCCCGGGTCCATCCCCAGGAGGACTCGGATGAGCTTCTCGGCCACTTCGTTCAAGCCCATAGTGAGGGCCAACCGGCTCAGGTTGAGCAGGACGGTCGTGTTGCCCGGGAGCAGCGTCAGGGCGGCCTCGTAGCAGGACAGAGCGGTGGAGAAGTCCTTTCGGGCTTCCTGGGCGATCGCCAGAATCTGCCAGGCGTCGCCGTTCTGCTCGTCGGCGCCGAGGGCCTGCAGACAAAGCGAGATGGTCTCCTCGAGGTCACGCCGCTTCAGCGCCTCGATGGCCATGGCCAGAGCCGACGCCGCCCCTGTCCGGTTCCCGTCGGCGATCCGCCTTGCTGTCTCTCCGAGGGCAGGACCGGATGCGCTGGATCCCATGATGGGACGGCCTGGAGCGCCGCCAGGATGGGCCTCGCCCGCCTGCGCCGTCATGCGTCTGAGCTCCTCATTCGGGACGGGGCTCGCCAGGACCGAACCCGGCCGCCAGATCTGCGGCGATCCTCTCCAGAACGGGCTCCCACTCCGCATGGTTGGCGGATGGGTACAGCCGGACCTGAGGGTACCAGGGGTAGCGATCCGTCCCGAGGGGCGTCCAGGCGCCCTTGGCGGCGATCAGCCAGGAGGGCGTCCCGGCGGCGGCGGCCAGGTTGAAGGTGGCGTTGGAGAATCCGATCACGAGGTCGAGTGTGCAGGAGAGGGCGGTCACGTCGTCCAGGTCCTGCTTGAGGTCTATGCCCGGCGGATTCCAGATCTCCACGCCATAGCGCTCCCTCGCCAGCTGCAACTCCGCCTCACAGTCGCCGTACTGAAGGTTGACGAAGACCACGCCGGGTGTGCGCAGGACCGGCTCCCAGGCCTCGAAGGGCGAAAAGAACCGTTTCCGCCCTCCGGTCAGGACTGCGCTCTTCCAGAGCAGGCCGACCTTGGGACCGGCCGGCGCCGAGGCGAGGGCCTCGCGCCAGAAGGCGACGCGCTCCGGCGCAGGCTTCAGGTAGCCCGTCCTATCCGGGAAATCCTCCAGCCGGTCCCGAAACCGCCGCAACAGCGACGCCATCGGCGCCCAGTACTGGAACTCGGCCCCGCCTTCCTCCAGCCCCGGAACAAGGCGCACCGTCCGACCGGCGGTGCGCACGGTCCTGTGCGTCTCGACCCTGGCGGATAGGAAGCTGCGTGAGAACAGCGGCGCCAGTCGCGGCTCGACCGCGAGGGTCAGCCTGCCCTTGGCGCCAAGTTCCTCCAGGACGTCCGGGAGGATGCCGCCGAACAGGACCTCGTCGCCAAGGCCTTGCTCCCCGACCAGGAGAAGCGACTTGCCCGCCAGTGGCAGGCCGGGCTTCCAGCGCTGTCCGGGGATCGCGAAGTAGGTGGAGTCCGGGAAATTGAGGTCGTTGCGGGCCTCATAGTTCCGCCAACCTTCGGAGATGCGGCCGAGGGCCAGCTGCGCCAGCCCCCGGGTCATGGTCATCATCGCCTTCTCGTCCGAAGCCAGAGGTCTCTTCAGCGCAGTCTCGACCTCCTCGAGCGCAGCCTGGGTGTCGCCCGTGTCCAAGCACATGGATCCGAGGTTGTACCGCGCCCGGGCGAGGCGGGGATTCAGGCGAAGGGCTTCGCGGTAGAATATCTCGGCATTACCCGTATCGCCTTCCTCCGAGACCAGGCTCCCGAGGCTGTTCCAAAGATTGGCGTGGGTCGGGTGGAGCGAGATGAACTCCCGGAGGACCTCAATCGCCTCTTGGTTCCGGTCCTGGGCCCCGATCGCGAGGGCCAGGTTATTCATGCCCTCGGCGTGATCGGGTTGCTTGGCGAGGAAGTGACGAAAAAGCTGCTCCGCTGTCGGGTGCATGCTCATCCGGAAGGCCAGTCGGCCCAGATTGATCAGGACCTCAGGGTCGTCGGGCAGGAGTGTGAGCGCCGCCTCGTAGCAGCTCAGGGAGCTGACGAAGTCGCCAGTGGCTTCCCGGGCGATGGCCAGGACATGCCAGGCGATCCCGCAGCGCTCGTCGATCTGAAGCGCTTCTAACGCTGCGTCCGCCGCCTTGTCCGGCTTGTGCGCCTTGATGTGGGCGAGCGCGCGCTCCAGGAGCGGGGCGATCCGAAGATTTTTCTGTTCCGCGAGGACGTCCCTCAGCAGGCTGAGGGCGTTGGCGGAGGCGCTCGAACCCATCAGGTTGGCCGCGGCTCCGCGGACAGGTTCACCGGCCGGCGGTGCGAGAGCGTCAGGCATGATCCCACCGAGGTAAAGACACGGATCAAGAGGGTCGCCCGTAAGGGTTAATGCGCGACTAACCATGATGTCGCCGCCCCCATAAGGATATCGTTAACGAGTTCGCGCCTAATCAGGAGGACGCATCCGGCGCACCGCCTCGAACCTCGAGCAGGGAATCCAGACCGTGCCTCTCAAGCTGTCTTTGAAGCCGGGCGAGAAGTTTGTTCTCAACGGAGCCGTCGTGCAGAACGGCGACAGACGGGGTGTCCTGGTCCTTCAGAACAAGGCTTCTGTTCTCCGGGAAAAGGACATCCTCCAGCCGGAACAGGCGAATACGCCGTCCAGGCGCATCTATTTCCAGGTCATGCTCATGTACATCGACCAGGCTGACGCTCAGAAATACTATGATGAGTTCGTGCGCAGGTTGAGCGAATTCATGGGCGCCATCAAGAATCCAGAAATCCTTGCGGAGTGCGTGACGATTTCGCGTTGCTGCCTGGAGAAGGACTATTATAAGGCTCTGCTGGGCTGCCGGAAGCTCATCGATTATGAAGACATGAGGATGGGAAATGTCCCTGCGGGCGTATCAGCAGGCGGCGACTAGCGCCGAGAGCCCGAGAGAGACGGAGTTTCGCCTGTTCACCCAGGTGACGCTTGCGCTCGTTGAGGCCTCCCGCCTGGATCCCAAGGATATCATGGGCCGCGTTCCGGCCCTCGACTGGAACCGTCGCGTCTGGTCCGTTCTCGCCCTGGATTGCGGCGCGCCCGGAAACCAGCTTCCCAAAGGGCTGAGGGCCGGGATCATCTCCCTGTCCATATGGGTCAACAAGTACACCAGCGAGGTGATCCGCGGTCAGGAGGATATCCAGGACCTGATCGACGTGAACCGCATGATCATGCAGGGTCTGAGCGCAAGGAATGAGGCCGCCGCCTGATTCCCCTCCTCAGTTCGGAGCCCACGGGTCGCATGAAACGTATTCTGGTCACCGGCGGCGCCGGCTTCATCGGCTCCCATCTCTGCGAGCGCCTGATCGATGAGGGGCATGAGGTGCTCTGCGTCGACAACTTCTATACCGGCGCGCGGCGCAATGTAGCGCATCTGCTGGGAAATCCTGCCTTCGAGCTCCTGCGCCACGACGTGACCTTCCCGCTGTTCGCCGAGATCGACGAGATCTACAATCTCGCCTGCCCCGCCTCGCCGGTGCACTACCAGTTTGATCCGGTCCAGACGACCAAGACCTCTGTCCACGGCGCCATCAACATGCTGGGGCTCGCCAAGCGCCGGCGCGCCCGCATCTTCCAGGCCTCGACCAGCGAGGTCTATGGCGACCCCGCCGTCCATCCCCAGACGGAGGACTACTGGGGCAACGTCAATCCCATCGGCATCCGGTCCTGCTACGACGAGGGCAAGCGCTGCGCCGAGACCCTGTTCTTCGACTACCACCGCCAGCACGGCCTGAAGATCAAGGTGGCGCGGATCTTCAACACCTACGGCCCGCGAATGCACCCGAACGACGGAAGGGTGGTGTCGAACTTCATCGTCCAGGCCCTGAAGGGCGAGGACATCACCCTTTACGGGGAGGGTCTCCAGACCCGGTCCTTCTGCTTCGTCGACGATCTGGTCGAGGGCATACTGCGGCTGATGAAGACCCCGGACGACGTCACCGGCCCCGTCAACCTGGGCAATCCGGGCGAGTTCACCATCCGGGCCCTGGCGGAGCGGGTCATCGCCCTGACCGGATCCGCCTCCCGGCTGGTGCACATGCCGCTTCCTTCAGACGACCCTCGCCAGCGTCGCCCTGACATCAGCCTGGCGGGGAAGCTCCTGGACTGGAAGCCCACGATCGAGCTCGACGAAGGGCTCTCGCGCACTATCGCCTATTTCGACAACCTGCTGGCCAGCGAGGCGCGGTAGAGCGGCAGGAACCACCCGGCGGAAACTGCCGGGCCTCGCCGCCATGAGGACGCAGGAGGGGGCTGGACCCGGCCCGCTCTAAAGAAAAATATTATAATTCAATAATTTGAAAGATCCGGGGTCGACCCGGGCCTTGGCTCAAACCTTGCGAGGATCGGGCTGCGAAGAATCGCGCGTCCGCAAAACGCCGGACGAAATCCCCGACCAGAATGGAAGGTATGTCATGGGTGCTCAATCCATAAACACGAACGTGAGCGCAATGTACGCGCTCCAGAACCTGAATGCGTCACAAGCAGAGCTGAGGATCTCCGAACAACGGATTGCAACCGGGCTCAAGGTAGCCAATGCCAAGGACAATGGCGCGATCTTCGCCATTGCGACGAACCAGAGGGGTACGTCCCAAGCGCTCAATGCGGTGAGGGAGTCCCTTCAGCGCAGTCAGTCCGCGGTGGATGTCTCGAGCGCGGCCGCTGAAATTGTTTCTGATCTTCTGCTTCAGATGAAGGAGAAGGCCCTTGCGTCGACGGACGCACAACTGAATTCAAGTTCACGGGCGGCGATGAACTCCGATTTCGTCGCGCTTCGGGATCAGATCACCAAGGCCGTCAGCAACGCCAACTTCAACGGTTCGAACCTGATCAAAGCAGGGGCCGCCGATGTCGCGGCGCTGGCGGACGAGAGCGGCACAAGCCTCATTACCGTCAGGGCCCAGGTCCTGGCGCTTAGCGGAAGCAATGTGACGGTCACGTCGACGACGGCCATCAGCACTGTGTCGGCTGCGAAGTCGGCCCTGTCTCTGGTGAACAAGTCGATCGAGAACGTGTCGCTCGCCCTGGCCAAGCTGGGGACGGGCTCACGGGCCCTGGCGACGCATCTGACCTTCGTGAACAAGCTTCAGGACGCCGTCGACGCTGGAATTGGAAACATCGTTGATGCGGACCTCGCGAAGGAAAGCGCCAAGCTCACGGCTCTCCAGACCAAGGAGCAGCTCGGCTTCCAGGCGCTGTCCATCGCAAACCAGGGGCCCGGTCAGCTGATCAACCTGTTCCGCTAGGACGCAGGACCAGGCGAGCCGTCACCGGCTCGCCTGGTCCCCCCTTTTGCTGCACGCTGGGCCAAAAGTGCCTGGCGGGCCCGGCAAGACTTGCCCATAGACCGGCAAAATCTGCCCGTCACGACCATGACTAACAAGTCATTAATTCAGAAAAAACAATAAGATAAATATCTTCGGCAGATCCTGCCGACTGGCCCGGGCCTTGCACAAGTTAGCTCGGAGTAAAACGCTCCCCGCCATCAGAATGTTGGCCGGACATCCAGAACGAAGGTAAGCAGAATGGCTGCTAGCATTAACACCAACGTCGCCGCCATGTTCGCGACGCAGAACCTGAATCGTACTCAGGACGAGCTCAAGATCAATCAAATCCGTATCGCCACCGGCCAAAAGGTCGCGAACGCCAAGGACAATGGCGCTATTTTCGCCATCGCCCAGAACCAGCGCGCCACCTCCGGCGCCCTGAATGCGGTCCGGGAATCCCTTCAGCGGGGCCAGTCGGTGGCCGACGTGTCCATCGCGGCCGGCGAGACCATTTCCGACCTTCTGTCCCAGATGAAGGAAAAGGCCCTCGCGGCCTCTGACGAGCAGCTGAACTCGTCCTCCCGTGCGGCGATGAACGCTGACTTCACGTCTCTGCGGGACCAGATCAAGAACGCCACCGAGAACTCCAAGTTCAACGGCGGCAGCCTGATCAGTTCCACGGCCGCCGACGTCACCGCCCTGGCCGATGAAACCGCGACCGCGCTGATCACGGTTGCGGCCCAGAGGCTGAACCTCAGCGGCGCCAATGTGACGGTGACGACGACGACCGAGGTCGATACCGTGTCTGCTGCCAAGGCGGCCCTGTCCCTGGTCAACAAGTCGATCGAAAACGTGTCGCTGGCGCTCGCCAAGCTCGGCACGGGTTCGAAG
>CANGRP010000047.1 GCA_947456005.1 Caulobacteraceae bacterium | reverse complement strand
CCGGCCCTGACCTACCTGCCCTTCATGAAACTGGGCGCCCTCTGGTTTCCCTCGGCCCTGTTTCCCCAATGGGTTCAGAACCAGCTCCTGGCCTGGGCCCTCGCCAACACCGTCCTGGCTATTGTCATCGCCCTTTTCCTGAGGCGGGGCCGTCCGGTGTTCAGCGTCGATATCCCGCGTTCCCTGGTCGCAGCCGTCCTGTCAGTCGGGGCCGTCGCCCTGGCCCTGGCCGCCGTTGACCGGCTGCTGCACGTAGACTTCCGCTTCTGGGTGATCGGCTTCCGGCCCCTGACGGAAGCGCGCTGGCCGATCTTCCTGGCCTATCTGCCGCTCTGGACTCTTCACTGCGTGATCGTCGTGCGGGGCCTCTGCGCCCTCCTCGCAGTGGACGGGGCGAGCCGGCGGCTGACCTACCTGACCGCCGCAGGCGTCATGGGCGGGGGTTTCTTCGTGCTGGCGGCTCTGCAGTACGCGACCCTGTTCGCAACCGGTCTCCTGCTGACCCCGACCGAGCCGCTGAATGTGATCGTGGCGCTCCAGTTCATCCCCCTTCTCGCTCTGGTGGGGATCATCGCCGTCTTCACCTGGCGGCGGACCAACAGCTACCTGCCGGGCGCCCTGATCTGCGCGCTATTCCTGTCCTGGTACGTGACAAGCGGCACCGCCAACCACTGGTCGGCCGAGTATCCGATGACCTTCCCGCCCACGGCGCGGGACCGCTAGGACGGCTCAGAGCTTGTCGAGGCCGTAGGCGGCGTGAAGGGCGCGCACCGCCAGTTCGGTGTAGGCGGCGTCTATCAGGACTGAGATCTTGATCTCCGAGGTCGAGATGACCTGGATGTTGACGCCCTTCTCGGCGAGGGCGCCGAACATGGTCTTGGCCACGCCCGCATGGCTGCGCATGCCGACCCCGATCACGGATACCTTGGCCACATCCTCGTTGACCTGGACATCCTCGAATCCGACCTGGCCCTTGAGGTTGCGGACGATCTCGACGGCGCGGCCAGCGTCGCGCTTGCCGACGGTGAACTCCATGTTGGCCGTATCGGCGACCCTGGCGTGGCTCTGGACAATCATGTCCACGTTCACATTGGCGTCGGCCAGGGCGCCAAAGATGACCGAGGAGACGCCCGGATGATCGGGCAGGCCGAACAGGCTGATCTTGGCCTCGTCCCGGCTGTAGGCGACTCCGCTGACGATCCGCTTTTCCATGATCTCTTCCTCGTCGCACACGATGGTGCCCTGACCCGGGGCCTCGCCCGGCTCGACAAAACTCGAAAGGACCCGGACCGGCACCTTCTGGGCCATGGCCAGCTCCACGGACCGGGTCTGCAAGACCTTGGCGCCCAGGGACGCCATCTCCAGCATCTCCTCGTATGAGATCCGCGACAGCTTGCGGGCCCGGGATTCGATCCGGGGGTCGGTGGTGTAGACCCCGTCCACATCCGTGTAGATATCGCACCGTTCGGCCCGCACGGCGGCGGCGATGGCGACGGCGCTGGTGTCCGACCCGCCGCGGCCCAGCGTGGCGATCCGGCCCGAGGTCGTGACGCCCTGGAAGCCGGCGATGACCGCCACCTCGCCCGAATCCAGGGCGGCGGAGAGCTTCTCCGGTGGGACGTCGTCGATCCGGGAGCGGCCATGGGCGTCGTCGGCGACGATTGGCACCTGCCAGCCCATCCAGGACCGGGCCGGTAGACCCATATTGCGAAGGGTCATCGCCAGGAGACCCGCCGTCACCTGCTCGCCCGAGGCGACGACGACGTCGTACTCGTCATCCGAGGCGGGAAGGCCCTCGGCGGCGGGGCCGGCGGCGTCGGTCCAGGCCACCAGCTCATTCGTCTTGCCGGCCATGGCCGAGACGACGACGGCGACCCTGTGCCCGGCCGCGACCTCGGCGGCGACGAGCCGCCCGACGCGCCGGATGCGCTCGAGGTCAGCGACGGACGTGCCGCCGAATTTCATGACCAGCCGTGACATGGCTCGAAATCCGCACTCCAGACCCGGAAAGACAGGCCTTCTAGCGGCCGGGCGGGGAGGGGGCAACACCTGCGCACCGGGGCTTTTCCCTGTGCACCCGGCCCGGGGCTCTGGTATGTGCGGCCCATGCCCGAGCCCGGTTCCAGCATCGATCCCGCCGAAGTCGAGCGGTTCTCACGCATCGCCGCCGAATGGTGGGACCCGAAGGGCAAGTTCGCCCCCCTTCATCGCTTCAATCCGGTCCGGCTCGCCTTCATCCGAGACCAGGGCCTGGCCCATTTCGGCCGTGACGGCGATGCCCGCCGGCCCTTTGAGGGGCTGAGGCTTCTGGACATCGGCTGCGGGGGCGGCCTCCTGTCCGAACCGATGTCGCGGCTGGGCTTCGATGTGACCGGGGTCGACGCCTCGGAGCGGAACATCGGGACCGCCCGTACCCACGCCGAACAGGCCGGGGTTCCCGTCACCTATCTGTGCTCCACAGCCGAGGCCCTTGAGGCGGAGCGCGTGGCGCCCTTCGACGTGATCCTCAACATGGAGGTGATCGAGCATGTCGCCGACCCGGGTGAGTTCCTGCGCACCTGCGGCAGGCTTCTGGCCCCTGGCGGCCTGATGATCGTGGCGACCCTGAACCGCACCCTGCGCGCGTTGGCGCTGGCCAAGATCGGCGCCGAGTACGTCCTTCGCTGGCTGCCGGCCGGCACCCATGACTGGAGGAAGTTCCTGACGCCGGAGGAGCTTCGGGGCTTCCTGTCCGGGACCTCCCTGGACATGAAGGGGCCGTTCGGGGTGAGCTTTGATCCCCTTTCCGGCGTCTGGCGGCTCTCGTCGGACTCCGGGGTGAACTACATGATGACGGTGACGCGCCGGGCGGACTGACAGGTCGGGCGCCCGGGTCAAGGGAAGGACTGGCGCATGTTCGGATTGATGATGGACAGGCCTCTGACCCTGCCCTCCATCCTGGAGTATGCGGCGACCTGGCACCCCGCCCGAGAGATCGTCACCCGCACGGTCGAGGGGCCGATCCACCGTTACGGCTATGCGGACGCCCTTCAGCGCGTGAAACGCATGGCCAACGCCCTGCAGTCCCTTGGGGTGAAGCCCGGCGACCGCGTGGCCACCCTGGCCTGGTCCACCCACCGGCATTTCGAGCTCTACTATGCGGTCAGCGGACTGGGGGCGGTGCTGCACACCATCAACCCGCGCCTGCATCCCGACCAGGTGGCCTGGGTGGCCAACCATGCCGGCGACAGTCTGCTGTTCTGGGACATCTCCTTCGCGGACCTCGTGCCCGAAATCGCCGGGCGCCTGGAGACCGTGAAGACCTTCGTCGCCATGACCGACCAGGACAACCTTCCGGCCTCGGCCCCGGGCGGGACCCTCGTGTACGAGGAGTTGGTCGCGGCGGCCTCGCCTCACTTCGACTGGCCTGAGCTCGATGAGCGGCAGGCCTCCGCCCTTTGCTACACCTCAGGCACGACGGGGAACCCCAAGGGGGTGCTCTATTCGCACCGCTCGACCGTCCTTCACGCCCTGTCGGTCATCCAGCCCGACTGCTTCGGGCTTGGCGCGGCCGACGCCATCCTGCCCTGCGCCCAGATGTACCACGCCAACGCCTGGTGCACGCCCTACGCCGCGCCCCTGGTGGGGGCCAAGCTGATCCTTCCGGGACGGCATCTCGACGGGCCTTCCGTGTGCGACCTGGCGGTGGCCGAGCAGGCGACCTTCCTCCTCGGCGTGCCGACCATCTGGGTGGGCGTGCTGGACCACCTGGACGGAACCGGCCAGTCCCTGACCAGCGTGCGCTCCGTGGCCGTGGGCGGCTCGGCGCCGACGGCCTCCCTGATCTCCCGCGTCCAGGACCGGCTGGGGGCCGATGTCCGGCAGATCTGGGGCATGACCGAGACCAGCCCCCTGGGTGTGATCAACACCCCCCTGGCGGCGCACGCGGGCGAGACCGCGGAGGCCGCCCTGGCCCGCAAGCAGCGGCAGGGACGGGCCAACTGGGGCGTCGAGCTGCGCATCGTCGGTGAGGACGGCGCCGTGCTGCCGCGCGACGGCCTCCAGTCCGGGGCCCTGCAGGTTCGCGGGCCCTGGGTGGCCTCGGCCTACTATCGCAACGATGGCGCCGAGGCCTTCGGCGACGACGGCTGGTTCGACACCGGGGACATCGCCGCCATCGACCCCGAGGGCTATCTGCGCCTCACGGACCGGGCCAAGGACGTCATCAAGTCGGGCGGGGAGTGGATCTCGACTCTGGACCTGGAGGATGCCGTCTCCTCGCATCCCGCCGTCGCCCTCGCCGCCGCGGTCGGGGTCCCGCATCCCAAGTGGGACGAGCGCCCCCTGCTGCTGGTTGTGCTCCGCCCCGGCCAGGACGCCGAGCCGCAGGCCCTCAGGGACCATGTCGCCGGACGGGTGGCGAAGTGGTGGGTTCCGGACGAGGTGCGCATCGTCGAGGCCCTGCCCATCGGCCCCACCGGCAAGGTCCTGAAGCGGGAGCTCAGGGCGACGCTCGCCGGGGCCTGAAAAGAGTCTGGCGCCAGTCGCACCAAGGGCGATAAGGTCGAAGCAGTCCGGCGCGCAAGGCCGGTCAAGGCGACACAGCCCGCATGGGCGAGACTTGGGGAGATGCCGACATGAAGGCCGCCGTTCTGCGCGAAGTGGGCAAGCCGCTTCAGATCGAAGACGTCCAGATCAACAAGCCTGGCCCGCACGAGGTCCTGGTCCGCACCAAGGCCGCTGGCCTGTGCCATTCGGACCTGCACTTCATGGAAGGCTCCTACCCGCACCCGCTCCCGGCGGTCCTGGGCCATGAGAGCGCCGGCGTCGTAGAGGCCGTGGGCTCCGAAGTACGCACCGTGAAGCCGGGCGACCACGTCATCACCTGCCTGTCGGCCTTCTGCGGCCACTGCGAGAGCTGCCTGACCGGGCGCCTGTCCCTCTGCGTCAGCCCCGAGACCAAGCGCGGCGCCGACGACGAACCCCGCCTGACCCAGAACGGGGCGGCCCTGCCGCAGTTCCTGAATCTGTCGTCATTCGCCGAGTACATGCTGATCCACGAGCACGCCTGCGTCTCGATCCGCAAGGACATGCCCCTGGACCGCGCCGCCCTGATCGGCTGCTCGGTCATGACCGGCGTGGGCGCCGCCATCCACACCTCGGGCGTGCGTCCCGGTGAGACCGTGGCGGTCATCGGCTGCGGCGGCGTGGGCCTCTCCGCCATCAACGGCGCGGCCATCGCCGGCGCCGGCCGGATCATCGCCATCGACATGTTCGCCGGCAAGGACAACCTGGCCCGGGAATTCGGCGCCACCGACTTCATCGACGCCTCCTCGACCGACGCGGTGAAGGAAGTGCTCGAGATGACCCGCGGCGGGGTGCACCACGCCTTCGAGGCCATCGGCCTGTCCAAGACCGCCGAGCAGGCCTTCAACATGCTGCGCCGGGGCGGCACGGCCAACATCATCGGCATGATCCCGATCGGCCAGAACGTGACCCTGCCGGGCGCCGCCTTCCTGGGCGAGAAGCGCATCCAGGGCTCGCTGATGGGCTCCAACCGCTTCCCGGTCGACATGCCCCGCCTGGTCGACTTCTACATGTCGGGCAAGCTCAAGCTCGACCAGATGATCTCCCAGCGCATCCGGCTGGACCAGGTCAATGAGGGCTTCGACGACATGAAGAAGGGCGGTCTCGCCCGCTCGGTCATCGTCTTCGACTGATCCCAACGGAAGAGACGAAACGGGGGCCTCGCTGTCCTGCGGGGCCCTTTTCCGTGGGCGGCCTCAGAGAAGGTCCAGGGCCTTTTCTGGGGGCCGGCAGACGGCGACGCCGCGCGGACCCTCGACCACTGGCCGCTCGACCAGGATGGGCTCACGCACCATCGCTGCGGCGAGGGTCGCTTCGCTCACGTCGGGGGCGGTCAGGCCGAGCGCCTCGGCCGCGCCGCCGCGCGTGCGCAGGAAGGCCCGCAAGGGGACCCCTGCGCGCGCGGCCAGGGAGGTCAGCTGGGCCTCGGTCCACCCGGCCTTGAGATACTCCACGACACGGGGCTCGACACCCTTCTCCCGCAGCAGGGACAGGGTGTTGCGCGACGTCCCGCAGGCCGGGTTGTGATAGATGACCACCTCGGACACGACTTCCTCCTCCGTCACCACCTGTAGGTCGCTTCCGCCCGGATGAGGGCGGTGTCGCTGTCGCCGAAGGCCATCTCCGTCGCTCCCCGGTTCGGCAGGGGCGCGAGTTGGGCCGGCCAACTTCCCGAGCGGGCCAGGGTGCGGACCTCAAGGGCGCCGGGACCCGCGGGCTGGAATTCAATGACCAGGGTCTCCGGCGGCGCCTGCAGGCGGATCCGGTTCCAGACCCCAGGAGCGGCGAGGAGGCCGGCGGGCCGTCCGTTGACCGTCACCGCAGTCGCCAGGGTGTTGCTGCGAAGGTCCAGGGTCAGTCCGGCGGCGTCGGCTGGCGGCCTGATCACCAGTCGCTGGCGGTCATCGTCGAGGGCGGAAAGGGACGTCTCAGCGCCCTCAAGGGGCGCCGGGCGGGCGGGGGACGCCCAGAAATCCCTGCGGGCGACCAGTGGGTCCCCGGTCCGTGACGGCTGTCCGCCATCGCGGGCCAGGACGGCGGCGGACCAGTTCGAGAGTCGCGGCTCGGTCGAGATCAACAGGGCTGTGGCGGCGCCCGCGTCCTGCAGGTGCTGGACCATGGTGACCTGGGGGTGTCTCTCGCTCCAGGGCGAGGTCAGCCTGAGGAAGATGGCCAGCCCCAGGCCGGCCATGAGGACCCCGGCTGTGACCAGGCCGGCCCGGGCCTCCATCCGGCCCGGATCGGGCGCGCCGTGGGCGAGGGGCCAGAGGCAGAAGGCGGCGAGCCAGGTGAAAAGGGCCAGAAGGGCGGGAAGGTCGAGCCCCAGGAAGACGCCGTGGCCGTAACCCAGGATCCAGGCGGTCACCGGCGTCGCGACCAGGGCTCCCGCAACGGGTGTGATCCAGGACCGGGGTGTCGCGCCGAGCGTTGTCACGGCCGCCAGCAGACAGGCCGCCAGCAGGGGCCAGGCGACCAGGAAGGCGGCCGGGGGGGCGACCACCTGCAGCCCCAGGGCGACCACGAGGCCGGTCAGCAGCATCCCGGTCCAGGCCGGAGCCACCCGGACAGGGGGGCCGAAGGTCATGAAGCCCGCGACTGCGGCGGCGACGCCCAGGGCCACTGCGGCGATATCCCATCCGAAGGGAAGGGCCGCGGCGCCGGCGGCCAGGGCCAGGGCCCCGGCCTGCAGCCGGCTTCGGCCCTGCCCTGCAAATCGCGGCGCAAGGACAAGCACGCCCAGGGCGATGAGAAGGAGGGCCGTCTCCCAGGCCGTTACCCGGGCCAGAAGCGACCTCTGCTCCAGGAAGCCGGCCCCATCCGCCGCAATCCGCCGGGCCAGGTGCAGGAGGGCCCCGGAGAGGAGGAGGAGGTAGAGGGCGGCCCCGACGCCGCGAACCACGCCAGGCGCATCAAGGGCGCCTCTGCGGCGGGCGTTCCGGACGGCGAGGGCCAGGAGGCCGGCGCAGGCCGCCAGGACCAGCCAGCCGGCGGCGGCGGGGTAGGCGATGATGAGGTCGCCGAAGACATGGGAGAAGACCATGTCAGGCCCCCTGGCGGGCAGGGTGCTGGAACCGGAGAGCTCAAGGGCCAACGCCGTGACCTGGTCGCCCATGTGCTGGAGACTTCCGGCATCCAGGTTGGCTGGGGTCGATGTGGCGGCGTGGTAGTCGAACTGACGGCCGATGAAGGCGAAGTTCATTCCGTCGATCCGCGCGGCCCTCGCGATGGTGAAGTCCGTGTCGTTTGGCATTGCCGAATAGAGCAGGACCGAGAGTGAGGAGGCCGAGGGCTGGCTGGCCGTCCGCCGCAGGAGGTCGGTGGTCCCCTGGTTCCGGGCGCCTGTCTGGAACATCTGCACCAGGCCGCCGCCGCCCCTCGCCTCCATGTTGACCAGGAAGCCGATGCGGCCGGCCAGGGGATGGCGGGCGAAGAAGGCCTCCGCGCCCAGGAGCCCGGCCTCCTCGCCATCCGTGAAGAGGAAGATGACGTCCCGGGCAGGCGTTCCGCGCGCCTTGAGAGCCCGGGCTATCTCCAGGGCAGCGGCGACGCCAGCCGCGTCGTCGGCGGCCCCCGGCGAGCCGGGCACGCTATCGTAATGCGCCATCAGGGCCAGGGCGGGCGCAGACCGGTCGCGTCCAGGAAGGACCCCGACGATGTTCTCGATCCGGCCGCCAAGGAAGACGGGTTGCTCAACCCGCGTGACCCTGCGGAGGCTGAGGTCGGCCTGGACCTGGGGCGAAAGGCCCAGGGCGGTCATGCGGGAGACGATGTAGTCGCGGGCCCGGGCGTTCTCCAGGGAGCCGGTGGGATGGGGCTCCCTGGCGATCACGCCGACGTCCGTAAGCGCCCGGCCTGCAGAGAAGGCGTCCGCCGGTGCAGTCACCGGCTTTGGCGACGGCGGCCTGCCCGCGACCAGGGCCAGGATCAGCGCGACGACCAGGGTGAGGCCGAGGACGGCGAGCCGGTTCATCTTCATTTCCCTCCCCCGGGAACGGTGGCCGAACTTATCGCGGCGTCCGCCGGAAACAAGAACGCCCGCCTTGCGGGCGGGCGCTCATAGACCATGTCGGGTCCTGTGGTCAGGCGGCGGCCTGGCCCTCCATGGGATCGCGCAGGACGTAGCCGCGGCCCCAGACCGTCTCTATGCAGTGCTTGCCGTCGGCGGCGGCCGCAAGCTTCTTGCGCAGCTTGCAGATGAAGACGTCGATGATCTTCAGTTCGGGCTCGTCCATGCCGCCATAGAGGTGGTTGAGGAACATTTCCTTGGTCAGGGTCGTGCCCTTGCGCAGGGAAAGCAGCTCCAGCATCTGGTATTCCTTGCCGGTCAGGTGAACGCGGTTGTTGTTCACCTCCACCGTCTTGGCGTCGAGGTTCACCAGGATATCGCCAGTGCGGATAACGGACTGGGCGTGGCCCTTGGACCTGCGGACCACCGCGTGGATCCGGGCGACCAGTTCATCCTTGTGGAAAGGCTTGGTCATGTAGTCGTCGGCGCCGCCGCCGAGCGTCTTGACCTTCGTGTCGATCTCGGAAGTGCCCGAGAGGATCATGATCGGGGTGTCGATCTTCCCGACCCGCAGGTTACGCAGCACGTCCATGCCGCTCATGTCCGGCAGGTTCAGGTCGAGGAGGATCAGATCGTAGTCGTAGATCTTGCCCAGATCGACGCCTTCCTCCCCCAAGTCCGTTGTATAGACATTGAATCCCTCTGACTTGAGCATCAATTCAATGCTCTGAGCCGTTGCGCTGTCGTCCTCGATCAGCAGTACGCGCATACTCGCCTCCTTGCCCCTCTCGCTCCGGCCCTGATTCGCTTCTCGACAGGGCCCAGCAGCGTCACCCTGCCAGAGGGTCAATTTAAGAAAGGTTAACGTCGGTAACCTTGATGGCGAAATCGTTAACCCGCTTTGCGAATCACCGGCAAGCCCTCTTGGCGCCGGGCGGGCCGGGGCGTGTTGAATCTTTTGTGATTGGACAGGCGGGGCGAACGACTGGGGCTTTTCCGGACTGGCGCAGGATGAGCCAGGCCCCATATCAGGAGGGTCCGGAAATCGGTCCGGCGGATGGGAGACACTCGCATGTCCTTGGATCTGGATTCTGATCCCGGTCCGTCAGTCCTCGCGGAGGCCGGGGCTGGCCTGACCCTCGCGGACGGTTGCGGGAACGAGGATCTTTCCGCCCCCCTCGAGGCGCTGCCGCCCCAGCCCTTCAGCCTTTCCGATGAGGTGCGCTTGAGGCCCGGCCGCAGCCTTGGCGGCATCCTTCTTGGCGGGGTGGTCCTGGGATTCCTGATAGGGCGCACACTTGGTCTTCGGGGGCCATCGACGCGGGGAGTCTGACCCCGCTTCACAACGACGTCTTCATGGCTGATTAAGCCTGTTGGAAACAAGCTTCGGGCTTGAGTCGCCTGCGGGAGGCCGCGTCTTGCAGAACCTGGTCGAGGCCGTCGAGAAGCTGGATCCCTTGGTCGTGACCGGACGGGTCGCAGCCGTTTCCGGCCTTCTGATCGAGGCCCGGGGCGGGATGACCCGGCTGGCCGTGGGCGCCCGGGCCGAGATCCAGCGAAGAGGCGCTTCGCCTCTTCCGGCGGAGGTGGTTGGCTTCCGGGACTCCCGGGCCCTGTTGATGCCCTTCGGTCCCGTGGAGGGGGTTGCCCCAGGCGCCGCAATACACATCGAGCCCGACGGGGCCAGCGTCCGGCCCACAACGGCCTGGCTCGGCCGGATCGTCAACGCCTTCGGGGAGCCCATCGACGGTAAGGGCCCACTCCCCCAGGGGCTCGCCGCCTATCCTCTTCGCGCCGCGCCTCCGCCCGCCCATGCGCGCGACCGTGTCGGGGCCCGGCTGGACCTTGGCGTCCGATCCATGAACGTCTTCACCACCTGTTGCCGGGGCCAGCGCCTCGGGGTCTTCGCAGGGTCCGGCGTCGGAAAGTCCGTTCTTCTCTCCATGCTGGCCCGACAGTCAGAATGCGACGCCGTCGTGGTGGGCCTGATCGGGGAACGGGGCCGGGAGGTCCGGGAGTTCATCGAGGAAACCCTAGGCGAGGAGGGCCTGAAGCGCGCCGTCGTCGTTGTCGCCACGTCCGACGAACCTGCGCTGAAGCGCCGGCAGGCCGCGTACATGACTCTGGCCATCGCAGAGTACATGCGTGACCAGGACCTGGAGGTCCTTTGCCTGATGGACTCCGTGACGCGTTTCGCAATGGCCCAGCGCGAGATCGGCCTGGCGGCGGGGGAGCCGCCGACGACGAAGGGCTACACCCCGACGGTGTTTACTGAACTGCCCAAGCTCCTGGAGAGGGCTGGCCCGGGGCCGATCCGCCCTGACGGGACCCGAGGCGGGCCCATCACGGGCCTCTTCACGGTCCTTGTGGACGGGGATGATCACAACGAGCCGATTGCAGACGCCGTTCGGGGTATTCTCGATGGGCACATTGTCATGGAGCGGGCCATTGCAGAGCGGGGCAGGTTCCCTGCCATCAATGTCCTGAAGTCCATCAGCCGGACCATGCCCGGCTGCCAGGATACGAGGGAGCGGCAGATTGTCCGGGATGCGCGACAGGTTCTCTCGGCCTTTTCCAACATGGAGGAGCTGATCCGGATCGGCGCCTACCGGACCGGGTCCGACCCGCTCGTCGACCGGGCGATCGCGCTGAACCCGGCGGTGGAAGCCTTCCTAGGTCAGGACAAGGACGAGGTCACAAGTCTTCCTGACGCCTTCTCGCGCCTCGAGCAGATTCTCGCCGGCGGCGCCCCATGAGCTGGGAGCAGAGCCTCATCCGGATCGCCGGCTACGAGGTGGAGACCCGCCAGAAGCGTCTCGCCGAGGTCGTCGCTCGACGTGAGGCCGCAGAGATGAGGCTGGTGATGCTGGATGCCGAGATTGAGGCGGAGGTCGCCTACATCCGAAGCGAACCCCTCGCCGCCTTTCACCAGGCCGGGTACATGGCGGGCTGCAAGGCGCGGCGGATCGGTTTCCTGAGCGACATCGACCGGGTGGCGGCGGAGGAGGCCGGCGCCCGCGACGCCCTGGCGGAAGCCTTCGAGTCCCAGAAGAAGTACGAGCACGTGGCGGCGGACATGGCCCGTCGCAAGGCGAAGGAGGCCGCGCGCCGGGAGACCGCCGAGCTGGACGAGCTCGGCGTTCGCCAGGCGAGCCGGCCCCCGGCTGGCGGCGTCTGAGGATCAGTCGCGGGACGGTGCGTTCTGCTCGGGATCGTTTGCCCGGCGCAGAGCGTGAATGTCGTCGCTGAGACGGAAAAGGGCGACATAAAGTTCACAGAAGGCCCGCCAGAGCAGGGCCAACACCCCGATCACCAGGGCCCCGCCGACGAGGACGCCCAACCCCAGAAGGAAGCCGAAGGGCGACTGCTCCCGGATCGCGACGCCGACTGCT
>CANGRP010000046.1 GCA_947456005.1 Caulobacteraceae bacterium | reverse complement strand
TAGCCGGAGAACTCCTGGCCGAGGGTCAGGGGGGTGGCGTCCTGGGTGTGGGTGCGGCCGATCTTGATGATGGGATCAAAAGCCGCCTGCTTGGCGCGCAGGGCGGCGAGGAGGTGTTCGAGGGCGGGGATGACGTCGTGGTGCACCTGTTCGGCGGCGGCGATGTGCATGGCCGTCGGATAGGTGTCGTTGGACGACTGGCTCATGTTGACGTGGTCGTTGGGGTGGACCGGCGTCTTGGACCCCATCTCGCCGCCCAGCATCTCGATGGCCCGGTTCGAGATGACCTCGTTGGCGTTCATGTTCGACTGGGTGCCTGAGCCGGTCTGCCAGACCGACAGGGGGAAGTGGGCGTCGAGCTTGCCGTCGATCACCTCCTGGGCGGCGGCGACGATGGCCTGGCCGATCTTCGGATCCAGCCGGCCCAGCTCCACATTGGCCTCTGCGGCGGCGCGCTTGACGATGCCGAGGGCGCGCACGACGGGCCGGGGCTGCTTCTCCCAGCCGATCTTGAAGTTGCCGAGGCTGCGCTGGGCCTGGGCCCCCCAGTAGACGGAGGCGTCGACCTCGATGGGGCCGAAGGTGTCGGTTTCAGTGCGGGTCTTGCTCATGGCGGGCCTCCGGTCGAATGTGCGCCCGGTTTAGCGGAGACGGGCCAGACTGCAAGGCGGCCGCGGGCGGAGGAAGGCCATGGACGCGGGCTGGACCCATCACGGCAAGGTGCGCGCACGGGAGCACGGGGGCGCCATCGAGGTGGTGGTCGACGGCCTGACCACCCAGACGCGGTACTACAAGCCCCTGATCTATGAGTTCTTCCGCAAGGCCTGGCGGGGCGGCCGGCCGGCCTGGGGCGAGTTTTCCGTCGAGATCGTCATGGACTATGTGGGCGACCCGCCGTGGATGGACCTGGACAACCTGGCCAAGGCCCTGCTGGACGCCATCAAGGGCTATGTCTTCCACGATGACGCCCAGGTGGCGCGGCTGCTGGTGGAGCGTCGGGCCGGCGAGCGCGAGCGGATCTCGATCCGCGTGCAGCGGCTGGGGGATGGGCCGGACAGGGCGGTCTGAAACGCGAAGCGGCCGCATCCCGGGGGTGGGGATGCGGCCGCTCGGTCGCCCGTGAGGGCGGAAACTCAGCGGTACTGCTGGAGCCGGGTGGTCCGAAGCCCGGCCATGCCGTGCTTCTCGATGGACTTCTGCCAGGCCTGGAACTCTTCCTGAGTCAGGGAGTACCGCTCGCAGGCCTGCTCAAGGCTCAGCAGCCCGCCGCGGACGGCGGCCACCACCTCGGCCTTGCGGCGGATCACCCAACGCCCCGTATCTGGCGGGGGCAGGTCCCGGATCGTCAGCTGGGCGCCGGTCGGGCCGATGACATAGGCCTCCCCCCGGCTATTGGTCCGCAGCTGCGGCTGTTGCTGTTGATACATGGCTTTACGCCCTTCCCACCATCAAGTCTTTGAACCAGCTTGGCGGGCATGGCATAACGCTGGGTGAAAAATCATAGTAAATAATTCGATAATCATAGAATCCCCCATGTATTAAAGCGAAACAGTCAAGATGTACGGCGATGTTAAAGGCCGTTAACCTCAAGACTTATCGCTTAATATTAATCAACTCCTCCAGCATCTGATCGGCTGTGGTGATGATTTTTGAGGAGGCGGAGTAAGCTCTTTGTGTGGTGATGAGGCCGGTGAACTCTGAGGAGAGGTCGACGGTGGACGCCTCAAGAGCAGAGGACTCAATTTTCCCCGCGCCGCCGAGTTGCGGCTGTTTCACCGAATACTCTCCGGACTCCGTGGACTGGATGTAGGCGTTCCCGCCCACCGCCTCGAGGCCGTCGGGATTGGCGAAGGTCGCCAGGCCGATCTGGGCCACCAGGCGGATCAGGTTGTTGTCGAAGATGGCCGAGACCCTGCCCTCCTCGCTGACCTCGACGCCCACCACATTGCCCAGGGGCGCGCCGTTGGGGTTGAGGGAAGTCACGGTGGAGGTGGACGAGAACTGGGTGAACTTGCTCAGGTCCAGGTCCACGTCCGAAGCCTCGATGCCCAGGCCTGCGGCCCAGCGGATGCCCGCCGTGGCGGTGGAGGCGGCGATCGCGATGTTCGGCGGGTTGCCCAGGCCGAAGAGGGTCGAGGTCGCCTGGTTGAAGGAGCCGTCGGAATTGAACATGACCTTGCCTGCGGCGATCTGGCCGGGACGGGTGGCCCCGACAATGTCCGAAGCCGGCACTGAGTAGATTTCGGCGTGCCAGGTGTTCGCCGCCGAAGAGTCCTTCAGGAAGGCCATGGCGACCCGCCGGATGCCCCCGCCGGAATCAATGACGTTCATCTGGAAGCTGAAGTCGGGTTTGGTGCCGGTCGCCGGGTCATTGGCATAGTCCGCCATCGAGAAGGCTGTGGTGGGCACGTAGGTGGCGTCGCCCACCGAGCCGGTCACGCCGCGCTTGTCGAGGTTGGCGTTGACGATGACGTTGGAGGTCTGAAGAACCTGGGCCCCCAGGTCCTTGATGTTGATGGACTTCATCTGGGTCAGGTCGGAGGGGTCGGTCGTGATGTTCCCATCCGAGTCCGATGGCCAGCCCTGAAGATAGTAGCCGGAATCGTTCACCAGGTAGCCATCAGAGTCGACGCTGAAGGACCCGGAGCGGGTGAAGTAGCGCGGATCCTGGCTGGTGACGTTGACCCCCTTGTCGGTGACCACGAAGAAGCCGTTGCCGGCGATGGCGAGGTCTGTCGGGGACGAGGCGGCCTGGATCAGGCCCTGGTTGGAGATGAAGTTACGGGTGATCGCCTCCACCCCGCCGGCGGAGTAGCGCCCCTTCACCACCTGGGCGGTCACCACGTTGGAGAAGTTGATCTGGCTGCGCTTGTAGGCCGTGGTGTTGGTGTTGGCGATGTTGTCGGAGATCGCCGCCATGGAGGCCGAGTTGGCGACCAGACCGGAGACCCCTGCAAGGAGGGCGCTGTTGATGCTCATGGTGTCTGCTTTCCTTGGGGATCAGTGCGTGTGGGTGGGATGACGGCGACCTAGGCAGGTTGCCGGACGGAGGTGACGGCGGACCAGGGAACCCGGGCGTTGCCGAGGGAGAGGACAGGCTGGCCGTCCACCTGCTCGACAGAGGTGACGACTCCGCGCTGGAAGACCTTTGAGGTGATGGTCGCCCCACCGGCGTCGACCGGCGTGACCCGGAGCCGGAACTCGCCCCCGTCCGGGCGCTTGACGCCGTTCAGGTCGGTCCCGTTCCAGGTAAAGGACTGGTCGCCGGCGGCGACATTGGTGGGCGATGAGACGGCGACCGTCCGGCCGTTGGAGTCCAGGACCTCGATCTTTACCGAGGCGGCGTCCTTGCCGAGATTGTAGCTCCATTTCGCCTCGCCGTTCTTGACGATGGCCTTGTCCGAGGCGGCAGTGACCTCGCGTCCGATCACCGAGACGGCGTCGGACATGCCGGTCCCCGTATTGCTCACCAGCTGCTTGAGAAGGTCGTTGGAGTAGAGCTGCTGCTGCACCCCGGTCATCTGCACCAGCTGCTGGGTGAACTGGGTGGAGTCCATGGGCGACAGGGGATCCTGGTTTTTGATCTGCGCGGTGAGCAGCTTCATGAAGGTGTCGTAGCTGGTGGCCAGCTGGGACTTGCCCAGGGCGCCGATGTCCTGCTTCGCGCCGGGCGCTGCGGTCGTGGAGGTGACGGTCATGGGGTCAGATCCTGATATCGACGCCAGAGCGGGCGGAGGTCCGGCGCCCTGACAGGGCGTCGGCGATTTGGGTCGAGCCCTCGCGGGCGAGTTCGGGCTCAGGGGCGGCGGGCGTGCGGGACCGCTCGTCCCGGGCTTCGGCCCAGGCCTGGCTCCGACCTTGGGAACGGTCGCCCGCCACATCGAAGGAGAGGCCGCCGGAGAGATTGAAGCCGGCGCTCTCGAGGCTCTTCTGGAGCTCGTCTGACCGCCGGCTCATTTCGCTGGCCGAATGCGCGTGCTCAAAGGTGAAGGCCGCCCGGATGCCGCCCGCAGCATCGATCTCCATCCGGACATCCACCCGGCCAAGGTCGCCAGGGTTGAGTTCGAGGGTGGAGCGGGTGGTCCCGTCGTCCAGCCGGCGGGCCATCTGGGCGCTGAGGGCGGCGAGGGTTTCCGGGGTGGCCCGGACGGGTGCAGGCGGAGCTTCCGGCGCCTCAGCCGGGACGGAGGTCGACGCGCCAGCGGAAGGCGGGGGCTGGGGATCGCCGCCGGCCGGCTTCGCCAGGATGTCGCTGGCCTCATCGGTCGCCGGCGTGTCGCCCGCCGGGGGGACAAGGCCCTGGCGGACAGGTTCGGGGACCTGGAAGGGATCGGTTTCCTGGCCGGCTGCGGATACGGTGGCGTTCGCCTCTGGAGCCTCCTTCATGGCGCCGGGTTCCGGCGTCTGGGCGGACCCGGCTGCGGCTGAGACGACCTGGCCGGTCACCCGGACAAGGCCTGCGGCAAGAGCAAAGGCCTGGGCCGCGGGCGGCGGCCCCTTGGCCAGGGCCTCGGGAGCCTGAGGAGTCGTGGATGGCCCGCTGTCCGTGGGTCCAGGCGCGAGGCTGGAGGAGGCCTGCTGTTCGGTCGGAGACGTTGGCGGCGTCACCGGCAGGGCCGCCAGCGTCACCTCTGACCTGCGCACTGAGGGTGCGGCGTCTGGCAGGGATGACGGCCGGGAGGGGCTCGGCGCTCCGGAGCCCTCGAATCCGGCGTCCCCGCCGCCGGGCGCGGTGTCCGGCATGGCCTCGCGGCTTGCCGCCACCCCCAAGGCCTGCGGAACCACAGGCATCAGGGCGACCAGCGACCCGTCGACAGGGCGCAGGTCGAGGGCGGGCGCGGTGAGTTCGGTGTCCTCGGGAATAACCTCGCCGGAGGGTGTCGCCATATCCATCCGCCGGGGCGCCGGCGCAGCGACCGGCGTTGCCACGTCCGGCAGATCTCCGGCCAGGGCCAGGCCCTCGTCCGAGACAAGTCCTGCAAGAACGGAAGAGGCGGACCCCGACGCCTGGGCGGGCATGGGCGCGCCCTGGCCGCCGGCGAGGCTCTCCAGCATCGCCGCGAAGTCCCCCGTCGCCACACCATCGCCGGCAGGCGAAGTCGCGGCGCCCGGGAACAGGCCGGCCGTAGCGGGAACAAGGATCTGGGCGACGTCGAGACTCAAGGCGAAGCGACCGGGCCGGATGAACCTTCCGACAGAAGGGGCGCCTGCTGCGCCGCATGACTTCGCTGTTCACGTCGCAACCTTCGCGCCAACTCGCGCCCATGGTCTCAAATAGCTGATTTTTATGGAAAAAGCCCAGCCCTATCCTGGGGCCCGGTGGTCGGGAGGTGCGGATTTTGCCGGGCGCAATCCGGCCGGACCGGGCCAGTCCTGCCGCCCTGGGAAGGGCTCGCGCCGGCTTGGCCAGACCATGTTCCCAGCTGGCCCGGGTCTTGCGACATCTCAGGTATCTCAAAGCGGCTGCAGAAATCGCCGTGTTGAAATGAAAGGATTTTTTCGGAGGCCTCGCGCAGGCGCTACCTATTGAGCCCGGCAGAAATCGCCGGGACTGCGCAAGGGCTGCCGGTTGAGGGGGTTCAATCCCATGTCTCTGACGGCTGTACTGAGCAATGCCTCATCCGGACTTGTCGCGGCCCAGGCGGGCCTGCGGACAGCCTCGGACAACATCGCCAACGTCAACACGCCCGGCTATGTGCGGAAGGCGATCGACCAGGAGCACCGGGTCATCGGCGGGGTCGGTTCCGGCACGGAGGTTTCCGGCGTCCGGCGGATCGTCGACCAGTTCCTCGTGTCGGCGGGCCTGACCGCCAGTTCGTCCGCCAGCCGCTGGGACATGATCGCCAGCAACCTGGACAATGCACAGAGCCTGTTTGGCGACCCGACCTCAGACACCGGATACTTCGCCGCCCTCGACAAGGTCTGGACGACCTTCGAGTCCACCGCCCAGAACCCCACCTCGGGTGTCCTGCGATCGCAGTCCGTCGCGGCGGTCAAAACCTTCTTCGACCAGACCGCCCGGATCAACCAGGAGCTGAAGCGCATGGCTTCAGCCGCCGATGCGCAGGCCACGGCCACCGCCAGCGACATCAACGACCTTCTCGCCCAGATCGCGAAGCTCAACACTGACATCAGCCGGGCATCTGTGGGCTCGGGCGACTCCACAGGCGCGGAGAACGTGCAGTCAGGGCTGATCGACAAGCTGGCGACCCTCATGGACATCCAGGTCCAGCCGAGATCGGCCGGAGGGGTCACCATCCGCTCGGCGGAGGGTTTCGAGCTTGTCGGTGACGGCGCCGCCACCGTGGCCTACCGCTCGACGGACTCCACGCCCGGCTACCTGGCGATCCAGTACCCGGTCGGGCCCGAGCAGCCGCTCACGGTCACAGGCGGCCAGCTCCGGGGTCTCATGGACCTGCGCGACATCCACCTGCCGGGCCTGTCGGAGCAGTTGGGCGAGTTCGCCGCACGGGCGGCGGAGCGCCTGAACGCCGCCCATAACGCTTCGACCTCTTCTCCCGCCCGGAGCGTGCTGGAGGGTCGCGACACCGGCCTGGACCTGCCGACGGCAGTCAGCGGCTTCACCGGCCAGACCACCCTGGCGATCACCAACGCCAGCGGCGTGGTCCAGCGCACGGTCCAGATCGACTTCAGCGCCGGCACGCTAAGCGTCGATGGCGGACCCACGACAGGCTTCACCCCCGCCAATTTCCTGACCAGCCTCAACACCGCCCTCGGCGCCTTCGGGACTGCGAGTTTCACCAATCGGGCCCTGACCCTGTCGGCGACCGCCCCGAACGGGGTCGCCATCGACGAGGGAACCTCCCAGAAGGCCGGGCGCGCCTTCTCCCACTACTTCGGGCTGAACGACCTGGTCCGTAGTTCCGGGCAGACCATCTACGAGACCGGCCTGAAGACGACCGATCCGCATGGGTTCACCGCCGGCGAGACCATCAGTTTCCGGCTGTCCCAGGCGGACGGAAAACCCATCCGCGACGTCACCGTCGCGGTGCCTGCGGGCACGACCATGCAGGATCTGCTGACGGCCTTGAACGCCAACACCACCGGGGTGGGGCTGGTAGGCGCCTTCTCCCTGGACGCCCAGGGCCAGCTCAGCTTCGCGCCCAGCACCACGCCTCCCGTCTCGATTTCGGTTTCGCAGGACCAGACCAGCCGCGGCGCCGGCGGGCCATCCATCAGCTCCCTCTTCGGCCTGGGGGTGATCGAAAGGAATTCCCGCGCCAACCGCCTGTCCGTCGATGCGAAGATCGAGTCGGATCCCAACAAGCTGGCCCTCTCCAAGCTCAACCTGGCCGCCGCCACCGGGACCCCCGCCATCAGCCCGGGGAACGGCCAGGGCGCCAGCGCCCTCGCCGCCGCCGGCGAACTGAAGACGAGCTTCGACGCCGTCGGCAACCTGAGCGCCCTGAACGTGTCGCTGATCGACTACGCCGCCCAGTTCGGCGCCGCCATTGGCAGCCGCGCCAGCTCGGCCGAGACCGAGCGCCTGACGACCGAGGCGGTCTCGAAGGAGGTCAGCACGCGCCGGCAGTCCGTCGAAGGCGTGAACATCGACGAGGAGCTGGTCCGGCTCACCACCTACCAGCAGGCGTTCAACGCCTCGGCCCGCATGATCCAGGCGGCCAAGGAACTGTTCGACGTCCTGACCAACATCATCTGACGAGGCCCTGAATGACCCGGGTATCCACGAGCGGCAGCTACGCATCGGTCCTCAGCAACCTGATGTCGGCCCAGCAGAGGCAGGTCGAAGCGGGGGACCAGCTCAGCTCAGGCAAGGTCGGGACTGACCTGAAGGCCTACTCCCGGGACGCCCAGGTGCTGACCGCCATGCAGACCCTGAGTACCCGCCTGACGGCCTTCACCGACCAGAACATCTTCACCTCGAACCGGTTGGAAACCCAGGACCTTGGGCTCAACAAGGCTGCCGAGGCGGCCGACAACACCCGGAAGGCGATCGCGAACGCCATCGCCGCCAACAACGCCGCCGCCTTCATGACCTCCGTCCGCGGGGAGTTCGCCAACGCAATCGGCGCCTTCAACACCCAGTACGCCGGCAAGTTTGTCTTCGCCGGCGGTCAGGTCGATACGCGGCCAGTGTCGGCGACGAGGCTCGAGGACCTGACGGCATCGCCGACCGCCGTCGCCGATTCCTTCGAGAACGACGACTACATCGAGAAGGTGCGTGTGGATGAGACCACCATCCTCGAGATCGGCCAGGTCGCTGACGACCTCGGAACAGCGGCTCTGAACGCGTTCCGGGATATCCAGGCCTTTCAGGAGGGCCCCGACGGTCCCTTCACCGGCAGCTTGACCGCGGCCCAGAAGACCTTCCTTCAGAGCCAGCTCGCGGTCTGGGACTCGGTCCACAAGGGCCTGGTGGAGGCGGCCGCCCGAAACGGCGTGGTGCAGGACCAGCTAGACGGCGTGGAATCCCGGCTCTCCGCACGCCAGACGACGGTTCAGGGCATGATCGGCGACATCTCCGACGCGGACATGGCCAAGGCCGCGACGGCCCTCACCCAGGCCCAGCAGGCGGTCCAGGCCTCCTCCCAGGTCTTCATCACCCTGAAGAACGTCTCCCTCCTGAACTTCCTCCAGTAGGCGCGGCTCGCAAAAGCCGCCGACCGGGACTAGATAGCTCCCATGACCGCGGCTGTCCTCACCGAGCCCCTCATCGCCGAAACCCGCCGGGCCGTGGGCCTGCCGGCGGGGGCGCGGGTGCTTGCCGCCATGTCCGGCGGGGTGGATTCCACCGTGACCGCCGCCCTGCTGGCCCGGGCCGGATACGACGTCGTCGGCGTGACCCTGCAGCTCTACGACCATGGCGCGGCCATCCAGCGGAAGGGCGCCTGCTGCGCCGGCCAGGACATTCACGACGCCCGCACGGCGGCTGAGGCCCTGGGCATCCCTCACTATGTCCTCGACTACGAAAGCCGGTTCCGCCAGCAGGTGATCGACGACTTCGCCGACGCCTATCTGCGCGGCGAGACGCCGGTGCCCTGCATCCGGTGCAACCAGACGGTGAAGTTCCGGGACCTGGTCGACACCGCCCGGGACCTGGGCGCCGCCGCCATGGCCACTGGCCACTACGTCCAGCGCGGGGAGGGGAGTTTCCGTCCCCAGCTCCGGCGCGCCGTCGATCCGGCCCGGGACCAGTCCTACTTCCTCTTCGCCACCACCCGCGACCAGCTGGACTATCTGCGCTTCCCCCTGGGCGGCCTGCCCAAGGCCGAGGTGCGGGCCCTGGCGACGGAGCTAGGCCTGGCCGTGGCGGACAAGCCGGACAGCCAGGACATCTGCTTCGTGCCTGAGGGGCGCTACACCACGGTGATCGACCGCCTGAGGCCCCAGGGCGCCGAGCCGGGCGATATCGTCCACCTGGATGGCCGTGTTCTGGGCCGGCACGAGGGCGTGACCCGCTACACCATCGGCCAGAGGCGCGGCCTCAGCGTGGCCGTGGGCGATCCCCTCTATGTCGTGGGCATCGACGCCGCGACGCGCCGCGTCCTGGTGGGTCCCCGGGAGGCCCTGGCGACCCGGGCGGTCTCGCTGAAGGAGACCAACTGGCTGGGCGACGAGGCCGGGCTGCAGGCTGCGGCGTCCGGCGCGCGGCCGGTCCTGGCGCGGGTGCGCTCGACCGCCGAACCGGTCGCCGCGCGCCTGGGCCTGGAGGCCGGGGAGGCGAGGGTGATCTTCGAGGCGCCGGAGTACGGGGTCTCGCCGGGCCAGGCCTGCGTGCTCTACGCCCCCGAGGACCCCGACAGGGTCCTGGGCGGCGGCTTCATTGCGTCGGCGCTGAAGTAACCGCTTCCACCGGCCGGGCGACCTCGTTGCGCCTCAGGAAGGGCACGGTCCAGGGCGGGTCGTAGTACCAGGTCACGGGCTCGCCCACCGCCCGCCAGGAGGATCCCGCCAGGGCCGCATCCAGGGCCTTCTCGTGGCGGGCGACCGCGTCTTCCCGGCCCAGGCCCGAGAACCTCACCACGGCGAAGGTACGGGCCGGGATCTCGACCAGCCGCACCCGGGGATCGTTGGGCTGGGGCAGGGTCGCTATCGTGTACTTCGACGGCATGATGAACTGGATCGACCAGGACTCCGCGCCCGCGGGCTGCTGGACCACCCGGGAGGTCATGGCGATGGACTCGCTGCGGCCCGCCCGGGCCTGGACCACGGGAGCGGTCATGGCGATGGACTGGGAGCCGCCCGACGGCTCGCGGCCTTGGACCACTGGCGCGGTCATCGCCACAGAGGCCTTGGCCGTATTGTCCCCGAAGATGTAGCCGGCCACCTGCCGGAAGCCCTCATTGCGGGCGGTCTCCACCGGACCCTCGACGACGGCCTCCGCCGCGATCTGCGGGGCGTAGCGGCGGATCTCGGCGTCCCCGACCCGGCCCACGACTTCGTAGGGGGGCTGTTCGGTCCCCGCCCGGATACCGACAAGCTGGCCGATCCCGGCCAGAAGGGTGATCAGGATCTCGCCAAGGCCCATGGCTGTTCTCCGGCTGCGTGGGGACAGTATGGGGCGCCGCGCGTCGGGAACCAAACGGGGGCGTTCCCGCGTCCCCCCGGCGGTTGTAAGAAGGCGGCATGACCCAGACCTCCGATCCCGTCGTCATCGCCGCCTACGCCCGCACCCCCATGGGCGGCTTCCAGGGCGTCCTTTCCGCCGCCAAGGCCACCGACCTGGGCGCCGCCGCCGTGCGCGCCGCAGTCGCGCGCTCAGGCGTCGACCCCGCGGGCGTCGAGCAGATCTACATGGGCTGCGTCCTGCCCGGCGGACTGGGCCAGGCGCCGGCGCGCCAGGCGGCCCTCGGGGCGGGGCTGTCCCAGTCCTGCCAGGCGACCACCGTGAACAAGATGTGCGGCTCCGGCATGCAGGCGGCCATCCTGGCCCACGACGCCCTGGCGGCGGGTTCAGCGGACATCATCGTCGCCGGCGGCATGGAGAGCATGACCAACGCCCCCTACCTGCTGGCCAAGCACCGGGGCGGCGCCCGCATCGGCCACGACGTGGTCTCGGACTCCATGTACCTGGACGGCCTGGAAGACGCCTATGAGCCGGGCCGCCTCATGGGATCCTTCGCCGAGGAGACCGCCCGGGCCCACCAGGTCGGCCGCGAGGCCATGGACGCCTACGCCATCCGATCCCTGGAGCGCGCCCGGACCGCCCAGGCCTCGGGCGCCTTCGACCGCGAGATCGTCGCGGTGGAGATCGCCGGGCGGAAGGGCCTGGAGACGGTCCACGCGGATGAGCAGCCCGGGCGCGCCGATCCGGCCCGCATCCCGACCCTGAAGCCGGCCTTCGCCAAGGACGGCGCCATCACCGCCGCCAACGCCAGCTCTATCTCCGACGGAGCGGCGGCCCTGGTCCTGACCCGGGCCTCGGTGGCCGAGCGGCTGGGCCTCAATCCCGTCGCCCGGATCGTCGCCCACGCCGCGCACGCCCAGGAGCCGGCGAAGTTCGCCACGGCCCCCGGGCCCGCCCTGCGCAGGGCCCTGGCCAAGGCCGGCTGGACGGCGGACCAGGTGGACCTGTTCGAGGTCAACGAGGCCTTCGCCGTCGTGGCCATGCTCGCCGCCCGGGAGCTCGACATCCCGGACGAGAAGCTGAACGTCAACGGCGGCGCCTGCGCCCTCGGCCATCCCATCGGCGCCTCAGGCGCCCGCATCCTCGCCACCCTGGTCTCGGCCCTCCAGGCGCGCGGCGGCCGGCGAGGCCTCGCCAGCCTCTGCATCGGCGGCGGCGAGGCGACCGCGATCGCGGTGGAGCTGTTCTGAGCCGCAGGTTCAGCTTCGAAAGGTTCGGCTGAGCCGCCGTTGACCCCCTCAGTCAGCTTCGCTGACAGCTCCCCCTGGGGGACTATTGCGAAATCCCCGGATCGTGATTCCCTGCTTTGGCGGCGGAGGATTTGCGATGTCAGTGAAGTCGACGGGACAGCTTGGG
>CANGRP010000045.1 GCA_947456005.1 Caulobacteraceae bacterium | reverse complement strand
TCGGTCCCGGGTGCCCACGGAACCCGGCGCCAGCTGTCTCCGGACCCCGTCCACCTCGATCCACCCCGAGACCCGGACGTTCACCGTCAGGCGGGTGTAGTCCATGAAGGCCCGCGGCCCGTTGCGGTAGATAAAGCGGGGCTCTTCGATCGGGAAGGAGCGTCCCTCGAAGGTCAGGTCGGCTGAAATGCCGTTGCTGGGCTCGACGACCACGCGCAGGATCTTCAGGGGCTCGACCACCTCGATCCGGATCGGCCCGGCCGAGCTGTCCATGCGCTCCATATTGAGGACCCGCGAGGCGTGGAGGCAGTGCTCGATCCCGTCGCGGATCACCGAGAAGTGGGCGTCCGCGATGTTGAGGTGGGGGTAGACCCCGAAGGCCACGGCGAAGAACTCGGTTCCGTCGGGCTGGTAGCCGTTGAAGAAGTACCGGTCGTAGAAGTTGCGGTCCGTCCCCGAGAAGGCGACGGGCTCAGGGGTCTGATGAATCGGGAAATCGTCGCCTTTGGTCAGCATGGGCCCTCCCTGTCGGGCCATCGCCCGCCTATCTCTCGCACCGGAAGCGCCGCTTGCGGACGCCTTCCGAGAGGCAGTATCAGTTGAAGCACAGCAAGGCGACACCCGGCGCACGACCGCCGCCGGCGCCTTTGGAGGAAACCATGGCCCGTGAAGACCTGAGGATACCGGACGAGTACGCCCAGACCCTCGTAGACCCTGTCGCCTACGCGGACGGACGGGTCTTCCAGACCTATGATTGGCTGAGGGCCAACCAGCCCCTCGGCCGCGCCGACGTGGCGGGCGTGGATCCTTTCTGGGTGGTCACCCGTCACGCGGACATCCTGGAGATCAGCCGCCAGAACGACCTCTTCCTCAATGGCGACAAGTCCCCGACCATGGTCAGCCAGGAGGCCGACGCCCGGATCCGCGAGATGATGGGCGGCAGTCCCCACCTGCTGCGCACCCTGATCCACATGGATGCGCCCGACCATCCCAAGTACCGCGCCCTGACCCAAGCCTGGTTCATGCCGCAGAACCTGCGCAGCCTGGAGGGGCGGATCCGCGAGATCGCCCGGGCTTCCGTGGACAAGATGGCCGCCACGGGCGGACGCTGCGACTTCGTCCGCGAAGTGGCCCTGCACTTCCCCCTGCATGTGGTGATGGAGATCCTCGGCGTGCCCGAGGCCGATGAGCCGCGCATGCTGACCCTGACCCAGGAGCTGTTCGGGGCCGCAGACCCTGAGCTGGGCCGCGCCTCCAGCGAGGGCGCCCAGACCTCCCGCGTCGCCGCGGTGGAGCCCGGCCGCCCCCTGGACATGGGTGTCATTACCGATTTCTTCAACTACTTCAATGCGTTGTCTGCGGATCGCCGAGCTACGCCCCGGCAGGACCTGGCCAGCGTGATCGCCAACGCCCAGATCGACGGGCGGCCGATCTCCGAGCTGGAGGCGATGAGCTACTACATCATCGTCGCCACCGCCGGCCACGACACCACCTCCTCGTCCACCGCCGGCGCCTTCTGGGCCCTTGCGGAGCGGCCGGAGGAGCTGGCCAAGTTGAAGGCGGACCCCTCGCTGATCTCCGGCCTGGTGGACGAGTCCATCCGCTGGACCACGCCGGTGAAGACCTTCATGCGCACGGTCGCCGCTGACACCGAGATCGGCGGCCGCGCCATGTCGAAGGGCGACTGGCTGATGCTCTGCTACGCCTCCGGCAACCGGGATGAGTCCGTCTTCCCTGATCCGCACGAGTTCCGGGTCGATCGTTCGCCCAACAAGCACCTGGCCTTCGGTTACGGCGCCCACCTGTGCCTGGGCCAGCACCTGGCGAAGATGGAGATGCGGATCCTCTGGGAGGAGCTGATCCCGCGCCTGAAGTCCCTCGAGCTGGATGGGACCCCGGCCATGAGCCAGGCGGTCTTCGTAAACGGGCCCAAGACCCTGCCCGTCCGCTTCGAGATGGCCTGAGGCAGTGGCCTCGGCGGACCTCGCGCCCCGCCTCGCGGCCTATGCCGCCAGCCGCATGCCGGGAGCCGTCGACGTGGAGGTCCGGGACCTGTCCCGGATCTCCGGCGGCGCCTCACGGCAGACCTTCCGCTTCCGCCTGGCCTGGACCGAGGACGGAGTCCCCCGGGAGCGCCGGATGATCCTGCGCCGGGATCCCCCCGCCAGCCTGATCGACACCGAGCGCCGTGTGGAGTTCGAAGCCTATCGCGCCTTCTTCGGCTCCAGGGTGCCTGTGCCTGAGATGATCTGGCTGGAGGAGGGGACGGAGGCCCTGGACCTGCCCTTTTCGGTGGCGGCTGAAATCACCGACTTCGAGGCGGCGCCGGCCCTGCTCTGGACCGAGCCCTATCTCGCCGCCCATGAGACCCTCGCGCGCAACAAGTGGGCCATACTGGGTGAAATCGCCCGGGCCGATCCCTTTGAACTGGGGCTTGACCGGGTCATGCCGCCGCCTGAGCCCGAGAGCTGCTGGGTCCGCGAACTGGGCATGTGGGAGAAGGTCCTGGATGAGGACGAGGCTGAGCCCCTGCCCATCACCCGGGCCGCCATCCGCTGGCTGAGGGCGAATCCGCCGCCCGCCGCCCAGAAGATCGGCGTGGTGCATGGCGACTTCCGGACCGGCAACTATCTCTACGACCGCGAGGGCGGCATCCACGGGGTGCTGGACTGGGAGATGGCCCATCTGGGCGACCCCCTTGAGGACCTGGGCTGGAGCTTGAACCCGGTCTGGAACTTCAAGCGGAACCTCGCCGGAGGCCTGGTTCCCGACGCGGTCGCCATCGCGCACTGGGAGGCTTCGAGCGGGCTGAGGGCCGACCCGACGGCCGTGCACTGGTGGACCCTTTTCAACTGCGTGAAGGGCCAGGCGATCTGGATCTCCTCGGCCCGGGCCTGGATCGACGGCGGCAACCGAGAGCCCATCATGGTCCTGCCCGCCTGGGGCATGCAGAACCCCCAGGACCGCGCCATCCTCAAGGTCATGGGTCGCCTGTGAAGCCTGACATCCCCGCCGTCCTCGCTGAACTCGCGGGCCTAGTCGCCCGCAACGCCGTTCCGGATGTCGATCCCGCCGAGCGCGCCGGGGCCCTCAGCCTCTCCGCCGCCCTGTTGGCCATGGCGGCCGAAGCCTGGGATGGCGCGGCCCAGCGCCTCGTGGAAGAGAATCAGGCCCTGCGCACCCTTCTGTCCGAGGCCGGCGACCGCGTCGGCCCCAACGCCGGGCTTGCCCAGGCCGTGGATGACGACCTGAGGATCTCGACCCTCTCCGCCGCCAACGCCCGCCTTCGGGCTGCGCTGATCGAGCTGCACGCCGCCGTGGAGGGCGATGACGCCCCGGACGCCCGCGCGCTGGAGTCCCGGATCTGGGAGGAGCTCAGGCTGTCTACCGAGCGGCGCCAGATGTCCGCAGCACTGGCCTGACCAGGATCGGACCACTCGCTATCGACAACCCGCCCTCGCTGGGCTTTCTTGGTCTCCCCGCCATTTCGCGGGTGTCCGCCAGAGGGCGGATTCATCACGTCAATACTGGCCGCCAATCCTGGCCCAAGACCGAGGGGACGATTTCCTGATGGCCCGCATCCTGCCTGAACCCACGCCGGAGACCCGGCATTTCTGGGACGGGTGCCGCGAGGGCGAACTCCGCCTTCAGCGCTGCACCGAATGCAAGACCACCTATTTCCCGCCGCGGGCCTTCTGTCCCTCCTGCGCCTCGCGCAAGGTCGAGGTCTACGCCGCCAGCGGCCGCGGGGTGCTCTGGTCCTATGTGATCAATCACCGACCCCGCCAGGACATGGGGACTGAGCCCTACGCCATCGCCGTGGTGAAGCTGGAGGAAGGCCCGACGATGATGACCAACATCGTCGGTTGCCCGCAGACGCCCGAGGCCCTGGTCCTCGACATGCCCGTCAAGGTTCGCTTCGAGAAGCAGACCGATGACATCTCCCTGCCGCTCTTCGAGCCGGCGCAGTCCTGAGGCGGAACCAGACCATGAAACAGAATTCTGTTGCGGTCGTCGGCGCCGCCGAGACCACCAAGATGGGCAAGATCCCGGACGTGTCCGTGATCGGCCTCCACGCCGATGCGGCGCTCAACGCCATGGCGGACGCCGGTCTCAAGCCCTCCGACATTGATGGCGTCGCCACCGCAGGGATCAGTCCGGTGGAGCTGGCCCACTATCTTGGCATCAAGCCGACCTATGCCGACGGTACCAGCGTGGGAGGATGCTCCTTTATGCTGCATGTCCGCCATGCGGCGGCGGCCATCAACGCCGGCCTGGCCAAGACCATCCTGATCACCCACGGGGAATCCGGCCGCAGCCGGGTGGGCGCCGGCGGTTTCGGCCGCGCGCCGTCCAGCCTGATGGGCCAGTTCGAGATGCCCTATGGCGTCACCAGCCCTCCCACCATGTTCACCGTCCCGGTCCTTCGCTACATGAAGACCTACGGCGTGACCGAGGAGGACCTGGCCACCGTGGCCGTGGTCCAGCGGGAGTGGGCGGCCCTGAACCCCCGGGCCAGTTTCAAGGACCCGATCAGCGTCGACGACGTCCTGAACTCGCCGATGATCGCCTGGCCCTTCCGGATGCTCATGTGCTGCCTCGTCACCGACGGCGGCGGCGCCCTCATCCTGACCAGCGCCGACCGGGCGAAGGATTTCCCGCAGAAGCCCGTCTACATCCTGGGCACAGGGGAGAGTGTCGAGACCCCCCTGGTCTCGCAGATGTACGACTTCACTTCGTCCACGGCCTTCAAGATCTCCGGCAAGAAGGCCTTCGAGGAGGCGGGCATCACCCATGCCGACGTCGATCACCTGATGATCTACGACGCCTTCGCCCACCTGCCGCTCTACGGCCTTGAGGACCTGGGCTTCTGCAAGCCTGGCGAAGCCAAGGACTTCATCCGCGAGCGCAACACCGCCATCGGCGGCAAGTTGCCCCTGAACACCAATGGTGGCGGCCTGTCCTACATGCATTCGGGCATGTACGGCATGTACGCCCTGCAGGAGAGCGTGCGGCAGATGCGCGGAACGGCGGCGGCCCAGGTCAAGGATGCGAAGATCAGCATCGCCCACGGGGTCGGCGGCATGTTCGCCGCCTCGGGGACGATCGTCTTCACGAACGAAAAGTAGTGACTTCAGTGAGTTGACGCCTTCATGCGACATCCGGGTCCTTGGGACTGGGTGTCGCATGATCCGTTGATGGGAATGGGGTCCGGGTCGGTTCCGGTCCTCGCCAGGGCGGGTTTCCCGGCCTGCCGTGACCTTTCCCCCAGAGGTTGAGATCGCCTGGTATTCATCGTGAACTCATCAATAGGGCCTTGATAGCCCGCGCGGATCGACGTACCGGGCGGGAAGCATCCGTGGTGGGGGCGACGCAAAAATGGGTTTCTCGGCGGACTCGCGCGCGCGTTTCAACCTTGAGCAAGTCTCGGTGCTTCTGCTCGAGGAGACACCTCTCGGGATGTCGGTTCTCGTCCAGATCCTGAACGGTTTCGGCGCCCGCAAGCTCCATCGTTGCGATACGATCGAGAAGGCCGAGAAGGTGGTCCGGGAGAACGACCTCGACCTCCTGATCATCGACGCCATGGGCCGGTCCGGAGCGGGCTATGACTTCGTACGTTCGCTTCGACGGTCGGGGAACCGGCCAAACTGCTATGCGCCTGTGGTGCTGACTTCGGCCCACACGCCGGCGGCGGCCGTCGTAAAGGCTCGGGACTGCGGCGCCCACATCGTGATGGCCAAGCCGCTGACGCCCAAGGCGATGCTGGATCGCATCATCTGGGTGGCCCGTGCGGGCCGGCGCTTCGTGGAATGCGATACCTTCGCGGGGCCCGACAGGAGGTTCAAGGAATCTGGCCTGCCCGAGGGCGTCGCCGTGGGCCGACGTCGGGACGATGGCGTTTCGATACCTGGTTAGGCTTTGACATCGTCGACTGCGAACCTTCAAGGTCGGCTGACGAGAGATGGGTGGATTTCATGAGCGACTCGGCACGCATTCATACCCCAGACGTTCCGCTTGGCCGACTGATCCGGATGCCTGGCGGCAAGAACGCCGGGCAGGCCATCGAGGACGCCGAGAAGGGCCTTGAGTCCATGCAGGCCGAGAGCATGCGGGAACTCCAGCGGGTCCTGAAGAAGGCCGAGGAATTCTACAATCGGGCCGAGGGCAAGTTCAGCCCCCTGATTGTCAACGCCTTCTATGACCTGATCAACGGCGCCATCGGCCTGCCGACCGCGGGAAAGGACCGGGCGATTGACAGCATGCTGGTCAGCCTCGCTGACCTGCTGGACTATTACCGGACGTCCGGGGAGTGGGGCGACAAGTCGGTGCAGGTCCACCTGAGCACCTTCCAGCTGCTGCTCCGCACCGAGGGCGCCCGGGACTCCGAGGGTACGGCTGCGATCCTTTCGGGCCTTCAGAAGGTCAGCCGCAAGGCCGCCCGCGGCTAAGGCGCACCGGACCGGCGGGTGGACCGTCGGAACCTGGCCTGCCAAGATCGGGCCTGTCCTGCCTGAGGAGCTCCATGAAGACCCGCGCCGCCGTCGCCTTCGAGGCCAAGCGTCCGCTCGAGATCATCGAGGTCGACCTCGACGGGCCGCGTGCGGGCGAGGTGCTGGTGGAGATCAAGGCGACCGGTGTCTGTCACACCGACGCCTATACCCTCGACGGACTGGACTCCGAGGGTATCTTTCCCTCCATCCTGGGGCATGAGGGCGCCGGGGTGGTCCTGGAGGTGGGGGCGGGGGTCACCAGCGTGCGTCCCGGGGACCATGTCATCCCGCTCTACACGCCGGAATGTCGCCAGTGCAAAAGCTGCCTGTCGCGCAAGACCAACCTCTGCACCGCCATCCGCGCGACCCAGGGCAGGGGGGTGATGCCCGACGGCGCCAGCCGCTTTTCCTACAAGGGCCAGGCGATCGCCCACTACATGGGTTGCTCCACCTTCGCCAACCATACGGTCCTGCCGGAGATCGCCGTCGCGAAGATCCGGCCTGACGCGCCCTTCGATAAGGCCTGCTACATCGGGTGCGGCGTCACGACGGGGGTCGGCGCCGTCGTCAACACCGCCGGGGTCGAGGCGGGCGCCAACGTCATCGTCTTCGGCCTGGGCGGGATCGGTCTGAACGTCATCCAGGGTGCGCGCCTGGTGGGGGCCGGAAGGATCATCGGGGTCGACATCAACCCCGCCCGCGAGGCCTGGGGCCGCCGCTTCGGCATGACCGACTTCGTCAATCCCCGCGAGGTGGAGGGCGACCTCGTCCAGCACCTGGTGGCCCTGACCGATGGCGGCGCGGACTACACCTTCGACTGCACCGGCAACACCGACGTGATGCGCCAGGCGCTGGAGGCCTGCCATCGCGGCTGGGGCGAAAGCATCATCATCGGCGTCGCCGAGGCAGGCCGGGAGATCGCCACCCGGCCCTTCCAGCTGGTCACCGGGCGGGTCTGGAAGGGTACGGCCTTCGGCGGCGCCCGGGGCCGGACCGATGTGCCGAAGATCGTGGACTGGTACATGGAGGGGAAGATCCAGATCGACCCCATGATCACCCACGTCCTGCCGCTCGAGCGCATCAACGAGGCCTTTGACCTCATGCACGCCGGCGAAAGCATCCGCAGCGTCGTCGTTTTCTGACGACGGCCACAATCAAGTTTGGGAGGACCAGGGTCCTCCGGGGGAAACGCTCATGATCAAGTCCCGCATCACCGATATGCTCGGCATCCAGTATCCCATCATCCAGGCGCCCATGGGCTGGATCGCCCGGTCGGCCCTGGCCTCGGCCGTGTCCAACGCCGGCGGCATGGGGATCATCGAGACCTCGTCCGGCGACCTGCCCGCCGTCCGCGAGGAAATCCAGAAGATGAAGGGGCTCACCGACAAGCCCTTCGGTGTCAACATCGCCCAGGCCTATGTCCGCGACCCGGATATCGTCTCCTTCGTCGTCGACCAGGGCGTGAAGTTCGTCACCACCTCGGCGGGCGATCCCAACCGATATTGCGCGGCCCTCAAGGCGGCGGGCCTGACGGTCTTCCACGTGGTCCCGTCCCTGGCGGCGGCCATCAAGGCCATCGAGGCTGGCGTCGACGGCCTGGTGGTCGAGGGCGGCGAGGGCGGCGGCTTCAAGAGCTCGCGCGAGGTCTCGACCATGGTCCTCCTGCCCCTGGTCTGCTCAAAGCTGGACGTGCCCATCATTGCGGCCGGGGGCATTTCCGATGGCCGCGGCTTGGCCGCCGCCTTCGCCCTGGGCGCCGAGGGGGTCCAGATGGGCACCCGCATGGTCTCCGCCGCCGAAAGCCCGGTGCACCAGAACTGGAAGTCCGCCATCGTCTCGGCCAAGGAGACCGACACGGTCTTCCTGAACCGTTTCGGTCCGGGACCCGCCTGCCGCGCCCTGCGGACCGAAAAGACCACCCTCCTGGAGAAGGAGCCCGGCGAGAACGGCGTTGCGCCTGAGTTCCGGCGCTCCCAGGAGCTCTACTTCGGTGGCGACATGGAGGCCTCCATCGCCCTGTCAGGCCAGGTGGCGGGCCGCATCGAGTCGGTGAAGCCGGTCGCCGAGATCATCTCGGAGATGGTCGGGGAGTTCGAGGCCATCATGGACGGCCTTTCGGCGCGCTACGCCCGCGCCCGGGCCTGACCCGGGGCGCCGGCTCAGGCGGCCAGGGCGGCCAGGGGCGGCCGGGGGTCGGCATAGCTGGCCTCGTCCCACAGGGCGTCCCACTCGGCCCAGCGGGCGGAAGCCTCCCTCAGCCGGGCGTCGTCGCGCACCAGGACGACCTCGCCCTGGGCCTCGTCCCAGACGACGGTCAGGTCGCAGAGGCGAAGGTCGGGCGAGTCCAGCCGGCCCTGGCGCACCAGGTCCTGAGCCATGGCTTCCGAAAGCCTGAGCCGCAGGCGACCTCCAGCGAGGCGCTCGGCCCGGTCGGCGTGGCGGATCACCGCCTCGATCATTTCCGGGGTGGCGGGTCGCAGGGGGCGACGCGCGTCAAAGCGAAGGAGGGCGTCGGGACGGGCGGGGCGGATCGACTGGACATTCTGCATCGTGAGGACCTTTCCTGGGGCTCGCGCCTTGCGATGAGGTCAGATTGCGCTGGCGCTGCGCCAGAAACGGTCGTAAGTTTTTGATCTGTTCTCATTTTCGGGGCTGGGAATGCGACACGAAAAGGCGGCGAGGCTGCTTGAACTCGCCCGGAGGCTGGCCGCCTCCGCCGAGGGCCTGACCCTCGACGAGATGGCGGCAGCCATGCAGGTCTCGCGCCGGACTGTCGAGCGCATGCGTGACGCCGTCCGCGAGGCCTTTCCCCAGATGGAGGAGATCCCCGATCCGCCAACCGTTCGGTTCCGGATTCCCTCAGGGCTGGACGGCATCTTCCAGGCCCCGACCGCCGAGGAGTTCGCCGCCCTCAGGGCGGCGGCGGATCACTTCCGACAGTCGGGAGCCACCGCCCGGGCCGGCGCCCTGGGCGCCCTGGAGTCCAAGGTGCTTTCCGCCATCCGGTCGGGGGTGCGCCGGCGGCTGGCGCCGGACATGGAGGCGCTTCTCGAGGCCGAGACCATGGCGGTGCATCCCGGTCCCCGGCCCTTCGAGGACGAGGCGGTGCTGGGCGCCGTGCGTGAGGCCATCGTCTCCCTGCAGAGGCTGAGGTTTCTCTACGACGGCGGCTCGACGCCGGGGCGCGAGCGCGAGGTCACCCCCTACGGCCTCCTCTTCGGGCGCGCCAACTACCTTGTCGCCGCCGAGACCGGTTCGGACGAGCCGCGCAACTGGCGCCTGGACCGGGTGCGGGACATCCGCGTGGTTCCCCTGCCGGGCGGCCGCCCGCCCGACTTTTCCCTCCCCGCCTACGCCGCACGAAGCTTCGGGATCTACCAGGACGCCATCGAGGACGTGGTCCTGCACATCCTGCCGCACGGGGCGGAGGAGGCCCTGGGCTGGCGCTTCCACGCCACCCAGACCCTGGAGCGGCAGACCGACGGCTCGGTCATCGCCCGGTTTCGGGCGGCAGGCATGCGCGAGCTGGCCTGGCACCTCTTCAGCTGGGGCGACAAGGTCCGGATTCTCGCCCCTGAGCGGCTACGCGCCCAGATGGCCGAGGAACTGGCCGCCGCCGCCCGGGCGCATGGGGCGCCCTTACGGCGCGCCGTCAGGCTGTCTTCAGCGCCTCCAGGACCGCCTCCGGACGGATCGGCAGGCGGCGCACCCGCGCCCCGACGGCGTTGAAGATGGCGTTGCCAAGGGCGGGCGCCACCACGGTGGTCGCCGGCTCGCCCAGTCCCACCGGGGCGTGGTCGCTGTCGATGAACTCGATGGCGAGGTCGGGGACATCGCTCATGCGCAGCGGGGTGTAGGCGCCCAGATTGGTCTCCTGGATCCGGCCATCCTTAAAGGTCGCCCCCTCGTGGAGGGCGAGGCTCAGGCCCCAGAGGGCGGCGCCCTCCATCTGGGCCAGGGCGCCATCGGGGTGGATGATGGCGCCGGCGTCCACGACCAGGTGCAGCTTCTCGACCTTGACCTCGCCCGTCTTGCCGTCGACCCGGACCCGGGCGGCGCAGGCGGTCCAGGTGGGCATGTCCCGCTCCTGCCCGAAGGTGGTGGCGAGGCCCAGGCCGACGCCGGCCGGAAGCTTGCCGCCCCAGCCCGCGGCCTTGGCGACCCGCGACAGGACGGCGGCCTGGCGCCTGGCGCCACCCACCGCGTTCGGCGCGGAGCCGGCGTTCCGGCCAGCCCCGTCCAGCATCCTGAGGCGGAAGGCGAGGGGGTCCTGTCCCGTGGCGTGGGCGGCCTCGTCCATGGCGCTCTCGACCGCCCAGTTGGTCCAGCCCGGCCCCACCGAGCGCAGCCAGCCCGGCCGGAAGGCGCGGTTGGCCAGGTCGTTGGACAGGGCCCGGACCCGGTGGGCGCCGACGCTGTACCAGTGGTTGGCGCCGTTGATCGCAAAGGGATCGAAGGGCCGGTCGTTGGCGCCCTTGGGCATGAAGAAGGGCGCCATCACCTCCGTCGGCCAGCCGGCGGCGGCGGCGTGGTCCATGGCGGTCACGCGTCCGCCTTCGCCAAACGCCATCCGCACCCTCTGCACCGAGGGCGAGCGGAAGCTGTCGAAGAGGGTGTCGTCCTCCCGGGTGAAGACCAGCTTGACCGGCCTGCCGAGGGCCTTGGCCGCAAGGGCCGCAGGCACGGCGTAGTCCCCGTTCAGGCGTCGTCCGAAGCCGCCGCCGAGCAGGTAGGTCTTCAGCACGATGCTGGCCTCGGGACGTCCCAGGGCCTTGGCCAGGGTGGGCAGGATCAGGGACTGCCACTGGTTGCCGGTATGGATCTCGAAGACGCCGTTGCGTTCGAAGGCGAGGGCGTTCAGCGGCTCCATCTGGAAGTGCAGGGCGGCGTCGGTCGCATACTCCGCCTCGAACTTCGACTTCGCCGCGGCGAAGGCCGTCTCCACGCCCGGGTCTGCGACCACCAGCGAGCCCGCGGACTCATCCGCGATCAGGGCCCGGGCCCGCGCCTCGAGGTCGGCGTCGGAAACCTTGGCCGTCGGCCCGTTCTCCCAGGTGACCTTGAGGGCCCGGACAGCCCGGTCCGCGGCGATGAAGCTGTCGCCCAGGGTTAGGACCCAGCCCGGGACTGTTCCAGACGGGTCGTCCAGCACCAGGTGGCCGCGATAGCCGGGGATCGCCTTCGCGGCGGACTCATCCACCGAGGTCACCTTCGACTCGTTCCGCGTCGGCGGCAGGACCGGCCGGGCGTAGACCATGCCGGCGATCTTCGCGTCGATCCCGAACATGGCCGAGCCATTGGTCTTGGCCGGGATGTCGCGGGCCTGGAACTCGCCGCCGATCAGCCGGCGCTCGGAGGCCGGCTTGATCGGCAGGGCGGCCAGTTCCTTGTCGGTGAAGCCCGTGCGCAGCCCGCCCTTGGCGACGATGTCGCCATAGCTGACCGCACGCTTGCCGGCGAAGACCTTGCCCTTCCGGGCGATGCAGGCCGACGCCGGCGCGCCGAGCATCTTGGCCCCGGCTTCGATGAGGGCGATCCGCCCGGCGGCGCCAGCTTGGCTCAGGAAGGGGTAACTCTGCCAGACGGACCAGGACCCGCCGGTGACCATCAGGCCCCACTTGGGATCGGTGTCCACGTGGATGATACGGACCTTGTCCCAGTCGGCCTCGAGCTCATCGGCGACAATGCGGGCCAGGGC
>CANGRP010000044.1 GCA_947456005.1 Caulobacteraceae bacterium | reverse complement strand
GTTCGCCTGGGTTTGGACTGATTAGGAGATGCCAATGGCCCTGAAACCCCTCGCCGTCCTGGCGGCCGCCCTTCTCGCGGCGACCCTCGCCGGCTGCGCCCGCGACATCCCCTATGAGACCCTGAAGGCCAAGTACGCCAATCCGACGTCGAAGTTCGTCACTCTCGAGAACGGGGTCAACGTCCATTACCGGGACCAGGGGCGCGCCGATGGGCCGCCCCTCGTCCTGGTCCACGGCTTCGCCGCCAACCTCGACACCTGGGAACCCTGGGTGGCCCGGCTGGGCGATACCTACAGGGTGGTGAGCCTTGATCTTCCCGCGCATGGCCTGACCGTCACCCCGCCCGGTTACATGATGTCCACCGCGGGGCAGGTGGAGGTCATCGACCAGCTGACCCGCAAGCTGGGGCTGACCCCCTTTGTCCTGGCCGGAAACTCCATGGGTGGAGGCGCTTCCTGGAACTACGCCCTGAGCCACCCGGACCGGCTCCGGGGGTTGATCCTGGTGGCCTCGGTCGGCCCCCGTCCCCCGGAAGTGGAAGGCGCGCCGCCGCGTGAAGGACCGCCCGCCGTGTTCCGGGTCATGGCCAATCCCGTGGGCCGCGCCGCCTTGCGCTCCCTCAACCCCCGCCCCCTTGCGGAGCCCGGGCTGAAGAGGGCCTATATCGACGAGAGCCTCGTGACGCCGGCCCTCGTGGACCGCTATGTCGACCTGGCCCTCGCGCCGGGACGCCGGGAGATGATCCTCGCCGGGCGCCAGGGCCGGCCCAGCGCCTCCCCCGATGCGGTAAAGGGGGTCTCCACCCCGACCCTCGTCATGCACGGGGAGAAGGACGTGGTCGTGCCGCCCGAGGTGGGACGCCGGCTCGCAGAGTTGATCCCCGGCGCCCGCCTGGTCATCTATCCGGAGGCCGGACATGTGCCGATGGAGCAGATTCCCGATCGCTCCGCCGCAGATGTCCGGGCCTTCATCGAGTCCCTGCCGGCATCGGGGACCCTGCAGAAATGATCGGGCGTTAACCAAACAGTTGCCAACCGGCCCTAACCTGCAAGCAAGAAGCAGGCCAAGGAGGTCGGAGTGGCGCTCGGCGCGCGTCTAGAGGTTCGTCAGGGACAGGGGCTGGTCATCACGCCCCAGCTGCAGCAGGCGATCAAGCTTCTGCAGCTGACCAACGTCGAGCTCGAGGCCTATGTCGAGACGGAGCTCGAACGTAATCCCCTCCTGGTCCGTGAGGACGTGGAGCCCGAGGTCGACGCCGCGGACCCCGATCCCCGCAATGACGAGGTCTTCGCCGCGGACCGGATCCCCGACTCCGGCGCCGGGCCCGACCTCGACATCAGCCATGAGTCGGAAGCCTCCCCCGGAGAACGCGCTACGGGTGACCTTTCGCCGGATGAAGAGGCGGGAGGTGCGGTCGACTGGAGCCGGGCGGGGTCGGGCGCGTCGGGCTTCGAGGGCGACGAGGACATCTCCCAGCGCCTGCCCGAAGTCAGGACCCTGCGGGAGCACCTGCTGGAGCAGCTCGCAATGGCGGGACTTGAGGGCGCCCGCCAGGCGGCGGCCCTCGTCCTGATAGATTCGGTGGATGAGGGCGGGTACCTGCGCTGCGACATGGCTGAAACCGCCGAGCGGCTGGCCTGCGACCCGCCGTTCCTGGAGTCCGTCCTGAGCGTGCTGCAGGGGTTCGAACCCACCGGCGTCTTCGCCCGGGACCTCAGGGAGTGCCTCTACCTGCAACTCGTGGAGCGCGACCGCTGCGACCCGGCGATGATCGCCCTCCTTGATCACCTGGATCTCCTCGCCCGGCGGGACCTGGCCGCCCTCCGGCGTGTCTGCGGGGTCGATGACGAGGATCTGAGGGACATGATCTCCGAGATCCGGGCCCTGACGCCTCGTCCCGGGATCGTCTTCGGAGGAGAGCCGGTATCGCCGGTAACCCCGGACGTGATCGTCCGGGAAGGCCCCGGCGGGCTCTGGAACGTGGAGCTTAACAGCGACACCCTGCCCCGACTGCTTGTCGATCGCCGCTACTTCGCCCGCGTCTCCGCCGGGGCGCGGACGGACTCCGAGAAGGTCTTTGTCGCCGACTGTTACGCGCAGGCGAACTGGCTTCTGCGGTGCCTGGACCAAAGGGCCCGGACGATCCTGAAGGTCGCTTCAGAGGTCGTCCGGCAGCAGGACGGGTTCCTTGCGTTCGGCGTAAGCCACCTGCGCCCCCTCAATCTTCGAGCCATTGCCGACGCCATCGGGATGCACGAGTCCACTGTCAGCCGGGTGACGTCCAACAAGTACATCTCCACGCCCCGGGGCGTCTTTGAGCTGAAGTTCTTCTTCACCGCGTCCATCCCCGCGACGGGCGGCGGGGAGGCGCACTCCGCCGAGAGCGTCCGCCACAGGATCCGCCAGCTGATCGAGGCCGAACGTCCCGGTGACGACGTCCACTCTGACGACCGGATCGTGGAGATCCTCAAGGACTCGGGCGTGGACATCGCCCGTCGGACCGTCGCCAAGTACCGGGAAGCCATGCGAATTCCCTCCTCCACCGAGCGCCGGCGCCTCATGGCGGTAGCGGGTTGACCCGGAGTTGACTTCCTCGGGGCGGGCGGGTGTGCTGACGTCATGAAAGTTCAGGTCACCGGCAAACATGTCGACGTCGGGTCTGCCCTGCGGGAGCGGGTGGTCGACGAGATCAACCAGTCCATCGGCAGGGTCTTTGACCGTGGGGGCTCCGCAGATGTCGTCGTCAGCCGCGAGGGTCACGCCTTCCGGGTGGACTGTTCGGTCCTCCTCGCGTCGGGCCAGCCCCTGGAGAGCCACGCCCTGGCCGCGGACGCCCACGCCGCCTTCAGCGCCGCCCTCCACAAGATCGAGGGCAGGGTCCGCCGCTACAAGCAAAGGCTCAAGAGCCACGCCCAGGCCGCGGCGGCGCGACAGGCGGAGACCGCGGCCTATTTCGTGCTGCGGACGCCGGACGACGCCGCTGAGGAGGTCTGGGACGAGGAGCCGGACTCCGGCGACGACCCCGATCCCCCCGCCGCCCTGGTGATTGCTGAAACCGAGACCGCTGTCCGTTCGATGACTGTTTCTCAGGCGGTTCTGGAACTGGACTTGACGGACTCACAGACAATCGTGTTCAGGAACGCCGCACATGGCGGATTGTCCGTCGTGTACCGACGGCCGGACGGCAATATCGGCTGGATCGATCCCGAGCGTACGTCCGCTTCCCGCAAGGGGGGCTCCGGCGACGAAACGGGCTGAACTTTCCCCTTCGTCGCTGTGACGGAGAGGAGGCCTTTCCGTCAGTGAGTGAGCCTTGCAGGATCGCCTCTCCATTGCCGATCTGATCGGGCCCAGCGCCGTGGCCGTCGGCTTCGGCGCCCGGACCTCCCGTCAGGTCATGAACCTCATCGCGGACAAGGCCGCCCAGAACTTCGGCCTTGACCCGGCCGTGGTCCTTGCCGGTCTTCTGGAGCGCGAGCAGGCAGGGTCCACCGGCCTGGGCCGGGGCGTCGCCGCGCCTCATGCGCGGGTTCGGGGACTGGAAAGCAGTCGGGTGGTGGTCGTGCGTCTCGAGCAGCCCATACCCTTCGACGCCATAGATGGCCTGCCGGTGGACCTGTTCTTCGCACTGCTCTCGCCGGCGGACTCCGGAGTGGAGCATCTTCGCGCCCTGGCCAGGATCTCGCGCCTTCTTCGGCGCGAGGACCTCCGCGACCAGCTCAGGCGGGCGGCCGACGCGGATGCGGTTCGGTTCCTGCTCGCCCAAGGGGAGTCCGCGGCGGTCTGAGCCCCGGAGTCAGGGCCTGTTCCCTTCAGACGGAGCGTCTGAGGGGGCGGGACAGGCTCTAAGTCCATGAATCTGGATCATGTTTCGATCCAGTAACCGGTTCCCACCTATCGGAACATGATCTAGTGGACCGAGACGGGAGCCAGTTCATGCGCCACCGCAGCGGCCATGGCGGAGTCCCGGTCGCCCAGTACGGCCAGACGTTCGCCGTCGGCCCGGTGCACGGCGTAGAGCACCTGGTCGGGGTCCAGCTCTATCCCTTCAATGCGCCCGGTCGGTGTGCTCGCCAGGATTTCCGCAGCCCGGATCGGGCGGACATAGACCACGTCCGGGGCGCCCAGGGCGGCGAAGGCCTCCGGGGTGAGGACCTCGCTCAGGCGACTCTTGGAATCAGGTGTCATGATCACTCTCCTCTGGCCGCCTTCAGCCGGCCGATTGGATGGGTATGCGCCGGACCTGACGCTCGGGTTCGGGTCGACTGAGGTCCACATGCAGGAGTCCGTGCTCGAGAAGGGCGCGGTCCACCTCGACGCCGTCGGCCAGGACGAAGCTGCGGATGAAGCTCCTGGAGGCGATGCCCCTGTGCAGGAAGGCGTCGCCCTTGCCGCCTTCCTCCCGCCGACCGGCGATGGTCAGTTGGCGATCTTCCAGGGTGATCTGCAGGGTCTCTGGCGTGAAGCCCGCCACGGCGAGGGTGATCCTGAGGGCGCCGCCCCCCAGATCCTCGACATTGTAGGGCGGGTATCCTTCCGCGGCGGCCTTGGCGGCGCGCTCGATCTGGCTGCGCGTATGCTCGAAGCCGAGGAGGAAGGGGCTGTCGAAGAGCAGGTTCCGGTTCATGGGAGTCCTTGAGGTGAAGCGACTCTGAGGCGATCCGTCCGGTTTCGGCCCGGACCGCCTCCGCCCTCATGTGGCGCGTCAACGACGGGCTTTCAATATGCGCGGGCGGAAGGGCGCGCCGGGCTTGCGCCCCGGCGCTGGACGTCGCACCAAGACGGCATGACAGGACCCATGCCTTTCGCCATCCACTATGTGGGAGACGGCTATTCGACGGACGCCAAGCTGATGGGCCGTCAGGCCGTCGGTAAGTCCCTGTTCCGGGCGATCGCCCGGCAATGGTCCGGCGCCGATGTCTATGGATTCGGCCGGGGCGCCTCAGGCGCCATGATGGAGCAGCTGAAGCGCGAGGGGTTCGCCGGCCGTCTGGTCTGGCGCGAGCAGGGATCCACCGCCCCACCCCCCGGCTTCCCGGGGACGCTCTATCATCCCGGTCCCATCCCCGTGGCCCTGGCGCATGACCGGAACCGGGAGGGACAGGGGGCCTACAGCCTGTTCGGCGTCACCCACACCCTGTCCTCCCTGGGAGCCATGGATAGCATCGGGGATCTCGCCGGTGCGCCCTTCCAGCCCTGGGACGCCCTGGTCTGCACCTCCACGGCGGCGGTCACCCTTGTCCGCGCCCTGATGTCCGAACGCCGGGCCTGGCTGGCCGAGCACTATGGCGCGACACGATTCGCCGAGATCGAACTGCCGGTCATCCCCCTCGGGGTCGATGTCGCCGCCCAGGCCCGCCCGGTGGATGAGATCGCCGCGGCCCGACAGGACCTTGGCCTGGCGCCCGAGGAGGTCGTCTTCCTCTTCGCGGGCCGCCTGTCCTTCCACGCCAAGGCCAATCCGGCCCCGGTCTACCTGGCCCTTGAGCGCGCCGCCGCGGGCCGGCGCCTTGTCTGCATCGAGGCGGGGCAGTTCCACAACGAGGCCATCGCCGAGTCCTACCGCGACGCCCAGCGGACACTGGCGCCCTCCGTGCGGTTTCTCCACGCCGAAGGCGGCGACGCCGCCGCCTATCGCCGGGCCTGGTGCGCGGCCGACGTCTTTGTCTCCATCTCGGACAATATCCAGGAGACCTTCGGGATCACGCCGGTCGAGGCCATGGCCTCGGGCCTGCCAGTCCTGGTCTCGGACTGGAACGGCTACCGCGACACCGTGCGGGATGGGCAGGACGGCTTCCGGATCCCTGTCACCACCCCGCCCGAGGGCGGGGCCATCGACCTGGCCCTGCGACACGCCCTGCATATCGACACCTATGATCGCTTCATCGGCCAGTACAGCATGGCGACTGCGGCGGACCTGCCGGTGCTCGCCCGGCGGATCGGCGAGCTTGCGGATAGCCCCGACCTGCGCGCCCGCATGGGGGCCTCCGGGCGCGCCCGCGCCCTGGCCGAGTATGACTGGCCCATGATTCTGATGCGCTACGAGGCCCTGGCGTGCGAACTGGACAGGCTAAGGCGGGGGGCTGCGGAATCCGCCACCGCCTGGCCGCTCAGGCCCGATCCCGCCCACCTCTTCGGCCATTTCCCGACCCGGCGCCTGGCCGGAGACTGGACTGTGAGCGCGCCTGCGGGAGGGGTGACGGCGCTCGAGGATCTCCTGCGGCTGCGGATGACCTCCTACGTCCTCGATCCCGTTCGTTTGCCACCCGACATGATCCGCGCGATCCATCGGCTCGCCGAAGCGGGCCCCCGAACGGTCGGCGACCTGCTGGCTGCCGCGGGCGGCGGCGGCCGTTCCAGGCTCCGCGCCCTTCTCTGGTTGGCCAAGCTGGGCCTCGTGGATCTGAAACCGCCTGCCTGAAGTCCGCTCGACGCCGACGGATACCGGCGCGCGCCTGAGGCGGATCCGGTCATGAGCGGTATGCTGGAAGATGGCGGCTCCCCGCCAGGGCTTAGGAATTCACAGCCTTGCGCCGGCCGGAAAAGGAAAACCCCCCGCCGTTTTGCGGCGGGGGGCTTATGGTGGAGCTAAGCGGAGTCGAACCGCTGACCTCTTGAATGCCATTCAAGCGCTCTACCAACTGAGCTATAGCCCCGAGGTCTCGGGTCCCCGTCCCAGCCAAAAGGCCTGTGCGGGAAGGCGCGGAACCTAGTCCGGCGGATCGCGGCGATCAAGCCCGCCAGGGGGAAAAATCGCCGCCGCCCGAACCGGCCTGCACCCTAGTCGTCCGGTCCGCCCTCGCCGGGCAGCCCGTCGAGGTCGGCGTCATCGAAGTCATCCTCCTCGTCCTCGAGGAAGGGAACGCCAGCGTCCTCATCGTCCAGGTCGTCCTCCTCCTGGAAGGCGGCCAGGTCGTCTTCGGGCGGGGCGATGACCTCGCCGTCCTCGTCATCGACCACCAGGACCGGGTCGTCCACGGCCGCGTCGAGTTCCGGGGTGACGGCCTCGTCCTCCTCCTCCTCCTCGGCTTCGACGCCGGTGTCGAGAACCTGGTCCTCGGCCTCGTCCTCGATGTCGCGGCCCACCGGCGCTGCGCGGGCGCGAACGCGCCGGGTGCGCACGGCTTCGTCCGGGTCAAAGTCGTGGCCGCACTTGGGACAGTGCGCCGGCCGGCGGCCCAGGTCGTAGAATTTCGCCTGGCAGTTGGGGCAAATCTGCTTCGCGCCGAGTTCAGGAAGGGCCAATGGGCGGGCCTCTGGTCAGGTTAACGTGGAAAGCGGGCTCCCTTGCCACGCGATGGCGCCACTGTCAAAAGCAAAGCCCTTCAGGCGAACCTGTCCCGTTTCACCCCGCCCCGGAGCCCGTCCCAGTCATGTCCCCCTCCGACCAATCGGCCGCCCTTAGCGCCCGGCGGAGCGGCCCCCTGAGCGGGCGTGTCCGTGCTCCCGGCGACAAGTCAGTCTCCCACCGGGCCCTGATCTTCGGCGCCCTCGCCGAGGGAGTCACCGAGGTGGAGGGGTTGCTGGAAGGCGAGGACGTCCTTCGCTCCGCCGAGGCCATGCGCGCCTTCGGCGCGCACGTGGAGGCGCTGGGCGGCGGCCGTTGGCGGGTCACGGGCCGCGGCGGGTTCTCTGAGCCGGACCAGGTCATCGATTGTGGGAATGCCGGGACCGGGGTGCGGCTCATCCTGGGCGCCGCGGCGGGGTTTGACCTCGCCGCCACCTTCACCGGAGACGCCTCCCTTCGCAGTCGCCCCATGAACCGGGTCATGAAGCCCCTTTCCGAGATGGGCGCGCGCTTCCTTCACCGTTCCGGCGGCCGCCTGCCGCTCACGGTCCGGGGCGGTGACCTCGGGGCGATCGCGTACCGGCTCCCCGAGCCGTCGGCCCAGGTCAAGTCGGCCATCCTGCTGGCCGGCCTGAACGCCCGGGGCGACACCGTGGTGATTGAGCCCGAGCCGACCCGCGACCACACCGAGCGAATGCTCCGCGGGTTCGGCGCCCGGGTGGAGGTCGAGGACCTGCCCGATGGCCGGCGGATCACCCTTGCAGGGGGGCAGTCGCTTTCGGGGACCCGGGTCCGGACGCCGGGCGACCCGTCCTCGGCGGCCTTCCCGCTGGTCGCGGCCCTCATCACCCCCGGCTCTGAAGTGACGGTGGAGGGTGTCCTCCTGAACCCCCTGCGCACCGGACTCCTGGCCACCCTGCAGGAGATGGGCGCCGACCTCGTCATCACCGGCGTTCGGGATGAGGGCGGCGAGCCGGTAGGCGACGTCACGGCGCGCCACTCGGCCCTCAGGGGCGTCGACGTGCCGCCAGAGCGCGCGCCGTCGATGATCGACGAGTACCCGATCCTGGCGGTGGCGGCGGCCTTCGCCGAGGGCGTCACCCGCATGCAGGGCATCGGCGAGATGCGTGTGAAGGAGAGCGACCGGATCGCCTTGATGGCCGCGGGTCTGGCCGCCTGCGGACTGGCGGTGGAGGAAGAGCCCGAGGGCCTCATCGTCACGGGCGCCGGCGCTAACCGCCCGCCGGTGGGGGGCGCTTCTGTGACGACCCGGGGGGATCACCGCATCGCCATGTCGCACCTTGTCCTGGGCCTCGCCGCGGACACTCCGGTACGGGTCGACGAGCCCGGCATGATCGCCACCAGCTTCCCCGGCTTCGTCGACCTCATGCGCGGCCTCGGCGCCGACATCGGCCCGGAATGAGCGGCGGCCTGGTCATCGCCGTCGATGGCCCCGCCGCCTCGGGCAAGGGAACCGTCGCCGCGCGCCTCGGCCAGGCCTATGGACTTCCCGTCCTCGACACGGGCCTGCTCTACCGGGCGGTCGGTGTCGCGGCGTCGCGGGCGGGTGCTGACCCGGATGACCCGCAGGCCGTCGCGGCCGTCGCCGCCAGTATCGACCTCATGGCGCTCGACGACCCTGCCTTCCGCACCCGGGAGGCTGGCGAACTGGCCAGCCGGGTAGCCGTGCATCCGGGGGTTCGGGCGGCCCTGAACGCCGCCCAGGTCGGCTTCGCCCGCCGCCCCGGGGGGGCGGTGCTGGACGGCCGCGACATCGGCACCGTCATCGCGCCCTGGGCGCCGGCCAAACTGTTCGTCACCGCCCGCCCCGAGGTCCGCGCCGAGCGCCGTTGGCGGCAACTCACCGACCAGGGCGAGGCCGTCCGGCTCCAGGACGTGCTGGAGGATATCCGCCGGCGGGACGCCCGGGACGGCGGCCGCGCCGACGCCCCCATGGCCCGGGCTGTCGACGCCGTCTTGCTGGACACCTCTGAAATGACTATAGACCTCGCCGCCGATGCGGCCCGCCGCATTGTCGAGGCGGCGCGCGCCGACCGGACCTGATCCGGAAGGCAAATCCCATCGCGTCTTTCCCTCTCAGGCCGCGGGCGTTCACCGGCGCGGGATACCGCGCCTTCGGTTTCACCTCCAACCCGACTCCGGGGCCAAGCCCGCCTGACCGGCGGGGCGCGTCCGGGTCATACCGACTGATGAAAGAACACCATGGCTGATGATGCTGGCCTGAACCCTTCCCGCGACGACTTCGCGGCCCTCCTGAACGAGTCCCTGGGCGGACGCGACTTCATGGAAGGCCAGGTGGTCAAGGGAACGATCGTGGGCCTCGAGAAGGACTTCGCGATCATTGACGTTGGCCTCAAGACCGAGGGCCGCGTCTCCATCAAGGAATTCGGCGCCGGTGAGGAGGGCAAGACCCAGCTCGCCGTCGGCGATACGGTTGAGGTCTTCCTCGAGCGCGTCGAGAACGCCCTTGGCGAGGCGGTCATCAGCCGCGAGAAGGCCCGCCGCGAGGAAGCCTGGACCCGTCTGGAAGGCGTTCACGCCCGGAACGAGCCCGTCATGGGCGCCATTGTGGGCCGCGTGAAGGGCGGCTTCACCGTCGACCTGGGCGGCGCCTCGGCCTTCCTGCCCGGTTCGCAGGTGGACATTCGCCCGGTCCGGGACGTCGGCCCGCTCATGGGCAAGGAGCAGCCCTTCGCCATCCTCAAGATGGACCGTCCGCGGGGCAATATCGTCGTCTCCCGCCGCGCCATCCTGGAGGAGGCCCGCGCCGAGCAGCGCACCGAGCTCGTCGGACAGCTGCAGGAAGGCGAGATCCGCGAAGGCGTGGTCAAGAACATCACCGACTACGGCGCCTTCGTGGACCTGGGCGGCATCGACGGCCTGCTGCATGTCACCGACATGAGCTGGAAGCGCGTCAACCATCCCAGCCAGGTGCTGGCGGTGGGCGACACGGTCCGGGTCCAGATCGTCAAGATCAATCCCGACACCCAGCGCATCTCCCTGGGCATGAAGCAGCTGCAGTCGGACCCCTGGGACGGCGTCGAGGCCAAGTATCCCGTGGGCGCCCGTCTCACCGGCCGGATCACCAACATCACCGACTACGGCGCCTTCGTGGAGCTGGAAGCCGGTGTCGAGGGCCTGGTCCACGTCTCGGAAATGTCCTGGACCAAGAAGAACGTCCACCCGGGCAAGATCGTCTCGACCTCTCAGGAAGTCGACGTTGTCGTGCTCGACGTCGACCCGTCCAAGCGGCGGGTGTCCCTCGGCCTCAAGCAGGCCATGGACAACCCTTGGGAGGCCTTCCTGGCCGCCCATCCCGTGGGCTCCACGGTCGAGGGCGAGGTCAAGAACGCCACGGAGTTCGGCCTGTTCCTCGGCCTCGACAACGACATCGACGGCATGGTGCACCTGTCCGACCTGGACTGGAACGTCTCTGGCGAAGAGGCCATCACCCGCTACCACAAGGGCGAGATGGTCAAGGCGCGGGTCCTGGACGTCGACGTCGAGAAGGAGCGCATCTCCCTGGGCATCAAGCAGCTCTCGGGTGATCCGATGTCCGGCGACGTCTTCCGCAAGGGCCAGACCGTGACCGTCACCGTCACCGAGGTCACTTCGGGCGGCATCGAGGTTCGCTTCGGTGAGGATGACGCCCCCATGTCGGCCTTTATCCGGAAGTCGGACCTGTCCCGCGACCGCGCCGACCAGCGCCCGGAGCGCTTCGCCGTGGGCGACCGCGTCGACGCCCAGATCACCCTGGTCGACAAGGCGGCCCGCCGGGTCTCCCTGTCCATCAAGGCCCTGGAGATGGTCGAAGAGAAGGAAGCCATCGAGAAGTTCGGGTCCTCCGACTCCGGCGCCTCCCTCGGCGACATCCTGGGCGCAGCCCTGCGCGAGAAGGCCCAGAAGGACTAAGCCTTCTAGACCAAAGACCCTGGGGCGCGCCGTCTGGCGCGCCCCAGCCATTCGCGGCGGACCGGGTGACCGGTCCGCCGTTTCTCTTCGCGCTCCGATGGCGCCCAAGGGCTTGACGTCAAAGGGATTTGCGCTGAAGTGAACGGGCGCCGGAGCGGGATCCGGCGGCCAGACGCCAGGGTGGCCAGGGACATGATCAAGTCCGAACTCATCGCCAGGCTGGCGGAAGAGAACCCTCACCTCACCCAGAAGGATATCGAGCGCGTCGTATCGGTGATCCTGGACCGGATGATCCAGGCCCTGGAGGACGGCGGCCGTGTGGAGCTCCGGGGCTTCGGCGCCTTCTCCGTGCGCTCACGGGGCGCGAGGTCCGGGCGCAATCCGCGGACCGGGGAATCCGTGTCCGTCCGCGCCAAGCACGTGCCGTTCTTCAAGAGCGGCAAGGAGCTGCGGGTCAGGCTCAACGCCGACGACTGAGATCGTCGGAGCCCAAAGGCATTCCAAGGGGGGAATCCATGTCCATTCTCAGCGAGTTCCGCGAGTTCATCGCCCGCGGCAACGTGGTCGACCTGGCGGTCGGCGTCATCATCGGAGGGGCCTTCGGAAAGATTGTCACGGGGCTCGTGGAGGACGTCGTCATGCCGCCGATCGGCCTGCTGATGAGCGGGGTCGACTTCTCCCACATGAACCTGGTGCTCAAGGCCGACAACCCGGCCACCAAGGTCGATGAGATGGTCGCCATCCAGTACGGCGCCTTCCTGAACACCGTCATCCAGTTCATGATCGTCGCCTGGGTGGTCTTCCTGCTCGTCAAGGCGGTAAACACCCTGCGCCGGGCCCAGGCCGCCGAGGCCCCGCCCCCCGCCCCCTCGGCCCAGGAGGCCCTCCTGACCGAGATCCGTGATCTCCTAAAGTCCGGTCGCTGACCCTCGCCCCTTGAAGTCGGGCGGCGGCGGCCCCTAATGGCGGCCATGCGCCTTCCCGCCAAGATCTGCGGCCTGTCCACGCCCGAGGCGGTCGAGGCCGCCGTGCGCGGAGGCGCCGGCTTCCTGGGATTCAACTTCTGCCCCTCCAGCCCGCGCTGCGTGACGCCCGAGGCGGCCGTCCGCCTCGCCCTCCCCGCTCGCGCCGCCGGGGTGCGCATCTGCGCCATCACGGTGGACGCCGGCGACGAGCTGGT
>CANGRP010000043.1 GCA_947456005.1 Caulobacteraceae bacterium | reverse complement strand
TGGAAGCCGTCGCCCAGAAGTTCTTCGCGCTCCCCGACGAAAGGAAAATGGAGGTCTATATCGGGCGCTCCCAGAACCATTCCGGCTATGTGCCAGAAGGCGAGGAGGTCTTCTCCAGCGGGAAGATCGACCGCAAGGAAGCCTTCGATGTGGGCCTGGACTACGACGGGCCGCCACGGGGCGGCATGCTGGGCCCGAACCTCTGGCCGGACCTGGAGGGGTTCAAAGCTGACGTCGGCGCCTATTACGCCCAGGTGCAGGACCTGGCGCGGATCCTCTTCCGAGGCTTCGCCCTTGCGCTCGGACAACCCGAGGATTTTTTTGAGAACAGGCTCTCCGCGCCGCCCGCCCAGCTGCGCCTCATCCACTATCCCTTCGATCCGGACGCCGTCGATGCGGAGGGCATTGGCGCGCATACCGACTATGAGTGCTTCACCATCCTCTATTCCACGGCCCCGGGCCTCGAGGTCCTGAACGGCGCCGGGGAGTGGATCGACGCCCCGCCGCTCGAAGGGGGCTTCATCATCAACATCGGCGACATGATCGAGACCTGGTCGAACGGCGCCTTTGTGGCCACGAGCCATCGCGTCCGCAAGGTGTCGGCCGAGCGCTACTCCTTTCCCTTCTTCGCCACCTGCGACTACGACACGGCCGTCGAACCCCTGCCGGGTTTCGTGTCCGCAGACCGGCCGGCGCGCTATCCCAGGATCATTTCCGGCGAGCACCTGTTCGCCCAGACCGCCCAGACCTTCGGATACCTCAAGAGGCGCATGGCGGACGGCGCCGTCCTTCTGCCGGAGGGCGCCCAGGCCCTTGAAAGCTTCGGCCAGCAGGCCCGCGCAAAGTCAGCCGCCAGATGAGCCTGGAACTGCTCGCCTCAACCCGACCCTATGCAGAGCCCCTGGCGGTTCCTCAATGGACCCTGGGCTGTTTCCACCGCCGATGCATCACCTTCGCCACGGGGGTCGAGGATACGTCGACACGCGTGATCTGGATCCAGAGCCACGGCCTCACCGGCGATCTCCGGCTGCCCCTTGTCCGTCCGGACGTCCGGGCCCGCGGCGCCCTTGAGGCCTGCACCGAGGTTGAGCGGGCCGAACTCGCGCGGGGGGAGGGCTTCGTGGCCCGCACCTCCTGGGACGGGGCCCTGATGCACTGGGACGCCTTCGCCGCCTTCCAGCCCTACGAGAAGTGGCCGGAGCCCGGCCGTCTGGAGCGGGTCGGAGCCTGCCTGGTGGAATGGGCCCCGAGCGGGATCTATGTGGAAGACTGGCGGCTCCAGACGGGGGCCTCGGGACTGTCCGTCGGACTGCAGCTCGTTTCCGAGACCGGGGCGGACGGCGTCAGCAAGTCCCGTTCAGGTGGCCTTGTCATCGCCGGCGACCATGCCCTGATGCTCATCGGACGGCGTAAGCCCCTGCCGACGGGGCGGGTCCACGAGATCCTCGCCGCCAATCCAGGCCTCTGGGAGGACGCCTTCGACTGCGAAGTCGCCTATGCCCAACGGCGTGACGGAGGCTGGCCCATCCAGCTGGCGGTGGACCCCTTCATGGAGGGGAGAGACCTTCTGGGAGACGCCGTCTTTGGGGCGGATCCCAGTCGTGACCTCCTGGTCCAGCGGAACACAAAGACCGGCGGCGCCTGGCGCGAGCGCGTTTGGCGCATCGACACCCTGCGTGCGGACCTGGCCGCCGAAGCCGCCACATCCGCCCTGCCCGGGGGGATGGACTGGCTAACCCGGGAGGCGGACGCTCTGGGGATTGCGGACCGAGAGCTGGTTAGAAGCGCTTCTGCAGGATGACTCCGTAGGTCCGGGGTTCCAGCAGGCGGACATTCCGGTAGCGGCCGATCAGGGCGTCCTCGATGATGATGTTGGTGATGTTGTCATCGTCGGTGAGGTTCTTCACGAACAGCCGTGCGCTCAGGCCCATGGGATCGTTCTCCAGGCGGAACTGAAGGTCGATGACCCCCCAGGCGTCGATGCGGTCAGTGGGCGTGTTGTACTCCCGGGCGTAGTAGGCGTCCTGCCAGGTGGCGTCGATGCGGAACGTCGCCGTCCAGTCGCTGGTCCCGACCGGGGCCTGATACTGGGCCCCGGCCTTGGCCTTGAAGCCCGGCGAGTGCGGCAGTTCGTTGCCTTCGAGATTGACCCTCACGGTGGGCGTGGTGGCTGTCAGGCTCTGGGCCGGGTTGGCGGCGTCCTCGCTCAGGAAGGTCCCGATGCGGGTGTTGAGATGCGAGAGGTTGGCGTCAAACAGCCAGTTCTGGCCCAGGGAGTAAACGAACTCGCCCTCGATCCCGTAGATGTCGGCGTCAGCGTTGCGGGTGACGACGCCACCATTGATACGCTGGCCCAGCTGCAGGCCCGTGTAGTCGTAGTAGAAGGCCGTCAGATTGGCCTGCAGGGCGCCGTCGGCGAGCAGGTTCTTGGTTCCCACCTCATAGGCGGTCACGGTCTCGGGGCCGAAGGTCGGCGCCGTGGCGTTGGTGTTCTGGCCGCCGCCCTTGTAGCCCGTCGCCACGGAGCCATAGACCAGGGTCTTGTCCGTGAAGGACAGGTCGGGCGACCAGTCGGCCGCGACCTTGTAGGTGGTCTTCTGGCCCTGGAACTTCGCATAGGCCCACGGGTTGAGCCCGGAGAGAACTATGGAGCGGCTCTCGCCGGAGCGTTCCTCCTCGGTGTAGCGCAGGCCCACCGTCAGGCGGAGGTCCGGCGATATCTCGTAGTAGCCTTCACCGAAGAGCGCCCAGGTCTCGTTCTTCCCGTTACGGGTCAGGGACGACACACGCCAGGTCTCCGCCGGGCGGCCCAGCGCCCTTTGGAAGGACTCGATCGCCGGATGCCACGTCTCGAAGCCGCCGGAGCTGGTCCCCTGTGCGCCGAAGTAGCCGACAAGGAAGTTCAAGGGCCCCTCGAACTGCGAGGCCAGGCGCAGTTCGCCGGTCCTGGTGTCCCCTCGCGTCGTAAAGCTGTCGGTTGTCAGAAGCCGGTTGGTCGTGACCTGCGTGGTGCGATCCTTGAAGTAGGTGATCGGCTGCGTGAATCGGAATGGCAGGTCTGCGTTGTCCCAGTCGGTGTTCTGCTCACTGGAGAACTCAGAATAGCCCAGGACGGCCGACAGGGTGAGCTGGCCGAAGTCGTGATTGAACTCGAGCGAGGCGGTGGTCTGCTCGGCCTGATAGGTCGGGTCCGTGTCGGCCGCGATCCGGCGAAGATCTTGAGGGTTGGGTGCGCCAGCATAGATGTTGCCACCCGCTGGGAAGGGCGTGAAGTTTCGCGCGAGGGTCTGCAGGATCGTGGTGTTCGCATCGGGAGAGTCGAAGCCCAGGACCCTAGGGTCGCAACCCAGGACCGGGTGGGCCTTGCACAGGCGTTTGCCCTCGCGGGCCCTCGAGCTATCCTCCTCGAACTGGCTGAGCACCAGGGTCGCGTCCGTCCGCTCCCCGAGGTTCAGGACCAGGGAGCCCCGGACGCCCCACTGGCTGCGGCCATCTACGTCGTTGCCTGTCGCCTCATTGCGGGTGTAGCCGCTGCGGTCGAGGGAGTAGCCAGCCAGTCTAACAGCCGCGACCTCGCCCAGGGGCAGGTCGACCGCACCACCCACCCGGATGCTCTCGTAGTTGCCGGCCTGGACGCTCACGTCCCCTCCGAACTCGGATCCGGGCTTCCGGGTGATGATGTTGATCGCCCCGCCCGTCGTGTTGCGGCCATAGAGGGTGCCTTGTGGTCCCCGGAGCACCTCGATTCGGGAGACGTCGAAGTATTCGTTCTGCGGCGGATAGCCGACGGCCGCGCCATTGACGAAGGTCGGAACGCCCGGGTCGACCCCGGCCAGAGCGTTGTTGCCGACCCCGCGCAGCGTGAAGCGGTCATTGCCGGTCAGGACGGCGTTGGGGATCGAAAGCTGGATGTCCGTCGCGTCCTCGATCTGCACACGGTCCAGGGCGACGGCCGAGAAGGCGCTGACGGCGATCGGGACATCCTGGAGGTTCTGTTCTCGCTTCTGGGCGGTGACGACCAGTTCTTCGATCTGGTTGGCGGACTCCGCTACGGCGGGCGCGCCGGCCATCAGGGCGATCGTTGACACCGCAGCGACGGCGACAGAACGGTAGCTTCGCATCTCGCACTCCCCTCCGGCGTCGGGAGGCCCTCCCTTGTCCGCCAGCGTGTTGGTTGTAATAACCGTCAATAGCTAGATGGGCGGACGGGGGACCGTCAAGGCCAATTGAAGACTCCGTCAATAGTCAGAGGATGCGGCATGGAGCGATCCGAAATCCCCGCCGGGGGCGCCCGGGCGACCGGTTCAGCCTCCCCGACGAGGGTGCAGAAGGTCTTCTACGGACTGGGCCAGGCGGCGCAGTCCGGCGGCTTCGACACCGCCGTCGGGTTCGTCTTTTTCTACTACTCCGTCGTCCTGGGCCTTTCAGGCGCCCTGGTGGGGGCGGCCCTGGCGATCGGGCTGGCCTTCGATGCGGTGGTGGATCCCTTCATCGGGTCCTGGTCGGACAACCTCAAGTCGAGGCTGGGTCGCCGCCTTCCGCTGATGATGGCGGCGATCCTGCCGACGGTGGTCAGCGTCGGCCTACTGTTCTCGCCGCCCGCGGACCTGTCCCAGCCGCTCCTGTTCGCCTGGCTCGTCGTCTTCTCGGTTGCGGGCCGCATCGCCATCTCCCTCTTCCATGTGCCCTACGTGGCCCTCGGGGCGGAGCTGGCGACGGACTATGCGGAGAGGACGAGCGTTGTGGTCTACCGGTCCGCCGCAGGGGTCCTGGCTGGCCTGGCGATTACCGCGGTGGGATACAGCACCTTCTTCGCGAACGGTGGCCTGCAGCGCGCCGAGGGCTATCCCGGCTTCGGGTGGGCGGCCAGCGCCATCCTGTTCGTCTGCATGACGGCCTGCTGCCTGGGCCTCCTCAGATACGCAGCGGCTCTGCCGCAGCCTGACCGGATTTCGCAGCCTATATGGAGGCGGCTTCCCTTCGAGGTGCAGGAAATCTTCGCCAACCGATCCTTCCGGCTGCTCTTCTTCTCGGCGCTGGTGACCTACCTGGCCCAAGGGCTGAATGCGACGCTGAACAGCCATTCCTTCGTCTTCGTCTGGCTGCTGAAGAGCGAGTCCATCCAGTTCATCACCTACGCCTTTGTTGTCGGCCTTCTGCTCGGGGTAGGGTCCGCCCCGCGGGTCCAAGCCCGGCTGGAGAAGAAGACCGTGGTCCTGGTCGGCCTCTCCCTATTGATCGCCAACTGGCTGGTGATGCAGGGCGCCTGGCTGGCGGGCGTCTATACGCCCCTCGGGCCAGCCGCCCTGGCGCCCATGCAGCTCAACTCCTTCGTCGCCGGCATCGGGATCGGGCTGGTGAGCGTCGCCTATCCCTCGATGATGGCGGACGCGGCCGACGAGCACGAATACCTCTTCGGGCGACGCCGGGAGGGTATCTATTTCGCGGGCCTCGGCTTCGCCAACAAGGCCGCCGTGGGCATAGGGGTCCTGCTGGCCGGGGTGGCTCTGGACATCATCCGATTTCCCCGAGAGATCGGCCAGACCGTCGGCGCGGTGCTTCCGCACGAGGTCCAGGTCCGGCTTGTGCTGGTCTGGGGACCCATCCCGGCGGTGATCGCCGTAGCCTCCATGGTCATCTTTGCATCCTACGCGATCACCCGGTCCCGGCACGCCGCCATCGCCGCCGACCTGCGGGCGCGGGCCTCCGGGGTGGTCCCAGGCGGCGGCGCCTGAGGTTCAGGATCCCAGACTCCGCTGCAGGTTCGCGAGACCGCCGGTAATCAGGGCCACGCACATCCCGGTCGCCGTCTCGACGTCGAGTTGGCCGTCCGCCACCAGGCGTCCCGCCTGGTCCGTAACCGCTGACACCATCTCGATGCCGGCGATGGCCATCGGCAGGGTAAGGCCATACTCACGCCGGGCGGCCCTCACGAAGTAGCGGACGGTCCGCTCCCGGTCCGCCCGGTTCTCCGCCTCCATCAACAGTGCGACGGAGGGATCAGAGAGCAGGGCGGCGATCAGCGCGCCGCGGTCGCGGGTCTGTTCCAGGTAGAGACGGGTGGTCTGGCGGATCAGGTCGTCAAAGCTCTCGGCCTGCAGGGCGCTGGCCATGCCGCGGTCGCGCAGCTCCGCCTGCTCACGGTTGAGAAGCGCCGTCAGCAGGGCGTCCCGCGTGGGAAAGTAATTGTAGACGAGGCCCTTGCTGATCCCGACGTCGCGGGCGAGCCTTTCCATGCTGACCGCATAGAGGCCCTCCGCCAGGATCAGATGCGCCGCCTCGTCCAGGATCTGTTCCCGCCGCACTTCCGGCGTCAGCCGGGTGCGCTTTCGCTGCAAGGAGGCCGGCGCGTTCACAGTGCAGCCTTGTGGTTGATGGTGGCGACAACGGGATCGGGCAAGGGAGTCTCCGACGAGGTCCGCTGAGTGTGCCACGATTTCCGCGAATCCCAAGCCGACGGATCCCGGAGGCGCAGAGGGCTGGCGCCAGATCGCTCCCAGCCCGGCCGGCCTAGGCCCAGAGCTGCGACGAGGCCTTCAGGAGGCGGCTCATCATGACGAGGCGGGCCACGGGGCGACCGCCTGTGGCCTCCCGGAGCGTGCTCTCGTACCAGGCGACCTCGGTCTTGGGGGACTCGCCCAGGGCCAGCACCCGGCCGTCCACCCGATAGTCCTGGTCCAGGAGGACCGGGCCGTCGAGGAACTCCAGTTCGATGGCGCCGAACATGCCGACATAGTCGCCCTCTGTCGGGAACAGGGGCTTCTCGACGACGCGAAGGGCGTCGATGGCGACGGCGGGCGCTGCGACGAGAGCTCCGAAGAGGGTTTCGTCGCGATACTCCGGCAGGGGCTCGGTCACCCCCTCCAGGCGCCGCAGCGCCGTCGTTCTGTCCAGACGACTGGGGACATCCCTGACAGTGTCGCCGACCCGGGATGACCTTAGGATCCGCAGGTCTGTCGCCGGCCGCTGCTGGCCGACCCTCTGCCTCAGGGCCGAGTCGGGATCTTCACCTCCAGCCCAGGCCGTGCCCTCGCAGACGCGGACGCCCTCGGGCGTCTCCATCCAGGCGGGCGCCCGCCGGACGCCCGTGGCGAGGATCTCGACATCGCCGACGAAGGCCCGGACAGGTTCGCCATCCGTCGTGGCGTTCAGGAAGTGCAGGGACAGGCCTCCGCGCTGGCGCCAGTCCTCTCCGAACCGCGCCAGCAGCAGGGGCGGAAACTGCTCAAAGTGGATGTTCCCCGCCACGGTCCCGCCCCGGAAGCCCAGGGTCTGGGCCGTCGCATCATCGTGGATGGATCCGGCGGCGTCGCGGGAGAGGTTGACCGGGCGTCGGAGGGGGCCCGCCAACACGCCGTCGCGAGCTTCGAAGGAAAAGGGTTCCGTCGCCATGCTGGCCTCCCTTGACCGCCGCTCTCGGGCGGATTTTATTGACCAAAGATACAATAGATGCCGAGCGCCTGTCCATGAACCTCAGCCTTTCGGACGATGAAATCCGTTTCCGGGATGAGGTCCGCGCCCTGGTCAGCGCCACCTTCCCGGCGCCCGAGCGTTACGACGGCGGCCGGGCCCACGAACGTCGGTGGCACGCAGCCCTGCTCGAGAAGGGCTGGGCCGCCAACAAGTGGCCTGAGGCCTTCGGAGGCCCCGGATGGACTCCCACCCAGAACTTCATCTGGGAGCGCGAGGTCACGGCGGCTGGCCTGCCGCCGCAGGTCGGCGGCATGGGCATGGGCATGCTGGCGCCCATCCTCTTCGCCTACGGCTCCCCCGAGCAACAGGCCCGGTTCCTGCCTGATATCCTCCACGACCGGGTCCGCTGGTGCCAGGGTTACTCGGAGCCCGGGGCAGGCTCGGACCTCGCCTCATTGCGGACGCGGGCCGTTCGCGATGGGGATGACTATGTCGTGGACGGCGAGAAGGTCTGGACCAGCGGCGCCCATCGCGCCGACTGGATGTTCTGCCTGACCCGAACCTCGGACGAGCCCAAGAGGCAGGCCGGGATCACCTTCCTTCTGCTCGACATGCGAACGCCCGGCGTCACCGTCCACCCCATCATCTCCATCGATGGCCGGCACATGTTCAACCGGGTGACCCTGGACGGGGTCCGCGTACCCATCGCAAATCGGGTGGGCCGGGAAGGGGAGGGGTGGACCGTCGCCAAGGGCCTCCTGACCCACGAGCGGACAGGGCAGGCCTTCGTGTCCCTCTCGACCGACCTCTCGCGCCGAATCCGCGAGGCCGGGCGCGCGCCGGCCGGATCAGAGGACGGAGGTCTGCTCGACGACCCGGGCTTTGCCGGTCGCTTCGCCTGGGCCGAGATCGAGCTCCAGGCCCTGGCCATCACCGAACTGCGGACCTTGTCCGAGGTCTCAGCCGGCGGCGCTCCGGGAGCGCAGTCGTCGACACTGAAGCTCAAGGGCACGGACATCGTCCAGCGCATGACCGAGTTCTTCGTGGAGTGCGCCGGGCCCTACGCCGCACCCTGGTTCCCGGAGGCCTCGGGCGTGGAGCCCCAGGATGTTGGACCGGCCTGGGCGCGACCGGAGGTCGTGCGCTACTTCGAAGGCCGTGCGGCCAGCATCGCCGGGGGCTCCGACGAGGTCCAAAGGAACATCATCGCCAAGCAGGTCCTGCGCCTCTAGGCGCGCCGGCTGTCGGCGTGTCCCGACCCCCTCCGGGATTCATCCCGCCCTCGACTCCTCAGGAACCCCGGCCTAGCCTTCCTGCAAAAGAACGGGAGGCGTCGCCATGGCCGAGGGCTTCATCCTCGAGATTCCGGAACAGGTGGGTCAGCCGGTCGCGGCCCAGCGTACGCCGCAGGCCAAGACGCGCGACTGGCCGGCGGGCACGCGCATCATTTCCGCCGACAGTCACATGCTGGAGTCCGACCTCTGGGTCGACCGCTTTCCCGCGCACCTGCGCGACGCTGCTCCGCGGATGGTCTTCAGGGACGGTGGTTGGGACCTGTCCATCAACGGCCGATCCATGACGCCCAACCCCGTCGCCCGGCACCTGTGCGATGCCCTGGAGTGCTATCCCGGCCTGACCAGCGTCGAGGCCCGGCTCAGGGACCTGGACGTGGAAGGAGTCGAGAAGGAGCTGATCTTCCCTCAGCGCCTCTTCGGCCTGATGATGTTCGGCGAGATCGAGCACAAGGAACATGTTTTCGGCGCCTACAACGCGCACATCAGCGAGACGTGCGCCCAGGCGCCCGGCCGGCTCTATTCCGTCATGGTGCCAAGCTACTGGGACCCGGAGGCGGCGCGGGACAGCGTGGCCCGGTGCGTGGAACTGGGCGCCCGCTGCCTGATGGTTCCCATCAAGCCGGGCAAGTTCGCCGACGGTCGCACCATCCAGTACAACCACCCGCGGATGGACCCCCTTTGGGCGGCCATCCAGGACTCCGGCCTGCCGCTCGCCTTCCACATCGGTGAGGCCATCCCGACGGCCGAGGCTGGTGCGGTCGGGGTCTCGGTGCTGACCCAGATGCAGGGCTTCCGCCAGAACTGGGCCCAGCTGACCTTTGGCGGGGTCTTTGACCGTTTCCCGGGGCTGAAGGTGGTGTTCGTCGAGGCGGGGCTGGCCTGGGTGGCCTCCATGCTCCATGACGCCGACATGATCTACAACAGCTTCCCGACCTCGGTGTCGCCGAAGCTCGCCCATCCGCCCAGCTGGTACTGGCGCGCCCACTGTTATGCGACCTTCATGACGGACCCGGTGGGGCTTGAGCTCCTGCACCGCATCGGGCCCGAAACCTGCCTCTGGTCGTCCGACTATCCGCACCAGGAAAGCACCTTCGGCTACACGCGCGGGGCCATCGAGGCCGTCTTCCGCGCCTGTAGCGTCGAGGACGCCCAGAAGATCGTCGGCAAGACCGCCCTGGACCTCTTCCGCATGGACGCGCCGTGAGCCCCGGCCTCTCTGAAGCCTATGCGCGGGACGGCGTGGTTTGCCTGCCCGGCGCGCTGGACGCCGGCGCGCTGGCGGCGGCGCAGGAGGCCTGGAGTTGGAGTCTCGCCAATCCTGGTCCCCTGGCCTCGAGGATTCCTTCGAAGACCTCGGACGCCCTGTTCTACCAGGACCTCTACAACCCGGACGTCCTGACGGGTTACCGCGCCATGCTGGAGACCTCGCCTCTTCCAGTCCTCCTTTGCGGGCTCTGGGGCGGGGGACCGTGCTGGTTCATGTACGAACAGGTCTTCCTGAAGGAGGGCGGCGAGGCGCGTCGGACCCCTTGGCACCAGGACAGCTCCTACCTGGCCGTGGCGGGCGAACAGCTGGCCGTGGCCTGGATCACCTTCGACGCCTGCTCCGCCGCCGACTCCCTTGAGTTCGTGCCCGGCTCGCACCGGGGCCGGCTCTACAACGGCTCGCGCTTCGACGTCGATGACGACACCCTGCCGACCCATCCCGGGTCCTCGCTCCCTGTCCTGCCCGACATCGAGGCCGCCCGCTATGAGTGGGAGATCGTCAGCTTCGCCGTGCAGCCGGGTGATGTCGTCATCTTCCATCCAAAGGTGTTGCACGGCGGGGCGCCGACCCACCCCGGGACCCGAAGGCGCACCCTGACCCTGCGCTTCTTTGGCGAGGACGCCGTGTACGATCCCCGCGAGGGCGGGGCTGGCCCCCGGATCGCCGGCTTCCATGACCGGATGAAGGCGGGGGATCCCTTCCGCCACCCGGGTTTCCTGCGACTGGTCTGAAGCCTTGCCCGAACCAATTATTATTGTAATGAAAGTCAATAACGAAGGGCCGAACCCTGCGCCCTCGCAGGAGGAGAGAACATGAACCCCTACCCGTCGGGCGAAGGTGACGCCCTCGCCGCCCAGCGTGCCTACCTCGAGGCCCACAACGGCATCCGGGGACTGGAGATCCTGGAGCCCCGGGACGTCGCGCACGCCGCCGAGCTCTTCCGCCGGGATGGCTTCGTGGTCATCGCGCAGGCCCTGGACAGCGCCCAGGTCGAGTTCCTGGCGAAGGGTTGCCAGGAGGTCGCCGACGAGATCCTGGCCCTCGATACCGATCGCCGGGGAAACCGGGGTTCCCACCGCTACTCCTTCGGCGGCTCCAGCCTCACCCGCAGCCAGCTGCACCGGCCTGAATGGCGGATGCTGCTGGAGAACGCCCTCGTCAACGAGGTGGTGACAGCCATCTTCCAATCGCCCGACTTCGTCCTTCGGGCGGCCAGCGGCGACTTCTGCCTGCCGGGGGCGACCGGGTACCAGCCCCTCCACTCCGATATTCGGGACTGGAAGGACAACGCGGCCACACCCTTCAGCGCTTTCCACGATCCGCGCGGGCAGCTGACGATCCGGGACCTGCCCTGTCCCTATGTCTGCGCCAACTTCCTGCCCCAGGACGTGACCCGGCTGAACGGTCCCACGCGCCAGATCCCCGGGACGCAGAACTCGCGGCATCCGATCCCGACCCTGGAGCAGGAGCCGGAGTGGATGCGGCTCAGCACCGTCTGCCCGGCGCCCGCCGGAGCGGTGATGATCCGGGACGTGCGGGCCTGGCACGGGGGGACACCCAACCTCTCCGACGCCATGCGCGCCATTCCGAACCTGGAGTTCTATGCGTCCTGGTTCCGCGAGCCCATCGTCCCCGGGATCAGCTATGCCGACTACAAGGCCTTGTCGGAGACCGCCCAGAAGCGCGTCCGGCACTGCGTCCTCGACTCCAGCGAGACCCTGGTGACCGGTCCGACCCTGAGGGCGCCATGAGGTTCCGCCGCCTCGGGCGCACGGCCCTTCAGGTCAGCGAGCTTTGCCTGGGCACCATGAACTTCGGGCCCTTGACCTCCAGGGAGGAGAGCTTCGCCATCCTGGGCGATGCGCTTGAGGCGGGGGTGAACTTCGTCGACACCGCCGACCAGTACGGCGGCCGCCTTGGCGTCGGGGCCACGGAGAGCCTCCTCGGTGAATGGCTGGCGGAGGACCGCTCCCGCCGGGACCGGATCGTCCTGGCGACCAAGGTCCATGAGCCGATGTCCGAGGACATCAACGACCGGGGCCTGTCGGCCCGGCACATTCAGAGGGCCTGTGACGCCAGCCTGAAGCGCCTCGGCGTCGATCACATCGACCTCTACCAGATGCACCACATCGACCGCGCGGCGCCGCCCGAGGAGATCTGGCAGGCGATGGACAGGCTGATCTCCCAGGGCAAGATCACCTATGTGGGCTCCAGCAACTTCCCTGGCTGGGCCATCGCCCGGTTCAACGAGAAGGCCGCCGCCTCCCAACGCCTGGGTCTGGTCTGCGAGCAGAGCCTGTACAACCTGGTGGAGCGTCGGGCGGAGCTTGAGGTGCTCCCCGCCTGTCAGGCGTACGGGGTCGGCGTCATCGCCTGGAGCCCGCTTGCGGGGGGGCTTCTGGCGGGGGCCGCCACAGACCCCTCCGGCCGCCGCGCCGGCGCTCAGGCGAGCGAAGGGGC
>CANGRP010000042.1 GCA_947456005.1 Caulobacteraceae bacterium | reverse complement strand
CTTAGGATCAGGCCCTGCAGGGGGGTCAGGACCGGGGTAGTCCCGGCCGGACCCAGGGGGGTCTCCCGGGGTGGCGCCGCTTCGGAGGCCGGGGTGACGCCGCCCTCGCCGGGCTTCACGGACAGAACGGCCAGGGGATCGACCAGGTCGATCTTCGCCCCCGCCTTGCGCACCGCTCCGCCCGCTGGCTCGAAGTAGCGCGCCCGCCCCGCCTCAGCGGCCAGCAGGCCCGCCGCGTGTTCCTCGACATAGCGCGTGTGCAGGGTTCCCGCCGGCAGGGCGTCGCTGGCCAGCAGGGCCTGCAGGAAGCCGATATTGGTCTTCGCCCCGGCGATCTTGAACTCCGAAAGGGCGCGCCGGGCGCGGGCCGTCGCCGCGGTCAGGTCGCGGCCGTGGGTGATGACCTTGGCCAGCAGGGAATCGTACCGGGCCGAGGTGGCGTAGCCGGCATAGCCATAGCCATCGACCCGGACCCCGGGCCCCGAAGGCGGATCGTAGGCGCTCAGGACGCCGCCCGAGGGGCGCGAGCCGCCGTCGGCGGTCATGGTCTCGAGGTTGACCCGCGCCTGGATCGCCGCCCCCCGAGGCGCAGAGGCGCCCCCGGCAAGCCCCAGGTCCGCCAGCCGGGCGCCGTCGGCAATGCGCAGCTGCAGCTCCACAAGGTCAAGGCCGAGGACCATCTCGGTGACGGTGTGCTCCACCTGCAGGCGGGCGTTGGCCTCGATGAAGGCGAAGCGGGGCGGCGCCCCCGGCCGGGCGTCCACCAGGAACTCGATCGTCCCGAGGCCGCGGTAGCCGGCCGCCCGGGCCAGCGCCACGGAGGCTTCCAGCATGTCGCGGCGAAGGGCTTCAGGCAGGCCGAAGGCCGGCGCGATCTCGATCACCTTCTGCCTCTGGCGCTGTAGCGAGCACTCGCGGTCCCACAGGTGGATGACCCCGCCCTCGCCGTCGCCCAGGATCTGGACCTCGACGTGCCGGGCCCTGGGCATCAGCTCCTCGACATAGAGGTCGCCCGAACCGAAGGCGGTCTTGGCCTCCGAGGTCGCCCTCTCGAAGGCGGGCGGGAGCTCCGCAGGGTCGCTGACCGGCCGCATGCCGCGCCCGCCGCCGCCGGCCACCGCCTTGAGCATGATGGCGCCGCCCGCGCCCAGGCCGGCCATGAAGGCCTGGGCCTCCTCCAGCGAGACCGGTCGGCTGATCCCGGCCAGAAGCGGAACGCCGCAGGTTTCGGCAAGGGCGCGCGCCGCCGCCTTGTCGCCGAACACACGGAGGCTCTCTGGCCTTGGGCCCACGAAGATCAGACCTGCGGCCTCGCAGGCCTCGGCGAAGCTGGCGTTCTCGCTCAGGAAGCCATAGCCCGGATGGATGGCGTCGCAGCCCGCCGCCCGGGCCGCCGCGACCATGCCCTCGATGTCGAGGTAGGCCGGGACCCCTGTCCTGCCCAGGTCGACCGCCCCGTCCGCCGCCCGGACATGGAGCGAGGCCGCGTCATCCTCGGCGTGGACGGCCACGGTCTCCACCCCGAGGTCGGCGGCGCTGCGGGCGATCCGGATGGCGATCTCGCCGCGGTTGGCGATCAGGAGGCGCTTGGGCATCGGGTTTCCTTCCCACGGTCGGGCCGTCTTGGGCGGCCTCGCCAGCCGATATAGCATTCAACCCCCCGGAGGACGCCAGCCCCGGAGCTCGCCTGGGCTCCGGCCCTGGTCTAGGCTGCACGGCATCCGGTCTGGAGAGGGCGCCTGCGACATGAAAGCGGTCTGGTACGAACGGACGGGTCCAGCCCGGGAGGTGCTCGAGTTCGGCGAAATCCCGACCCCTTCGCCCGGGCGGGGGCAGGTGCTGATCCGGATCCACGCCTCCGGGGTCAACCCGTCGGACGCCGGAATGCGGGCGGGTCCCGCGCCCATGGCCTACCCCCGCATCATCCCCAACAGCGACGGCGCCGGGGTGGTGGAGGCGGTGGGTCCGGAGACGTCGCCCCGGTGGGTCGGCCGCCGGGTCTGGTTCTACAACGGCCAGAGGAACGGCCGCGCCTTCGGGTCCGCGGCGGAGTTCATCGAGCTCGACGCCGATCTCGTCACGCCCCTTCCCGACGCTGTGTCCTTCGCTGAGGGGGCCACCCTGGGCATTCCCTGCATGACCGCCCACCGCAGCGTCTTCGTCGCCGGACCGGTGCAGGGCCGGACGGTCCTGGTCACCGGGGGCGCCGGCGCGGTGGGGCTCTACGCCGTCCAGCTGGCGAAGTGGGCGGGCGCAACGGTCATCGCCACCGTCAGCAGCGAGGCCAAGGCCGCCCGGGCGCGAGCCGCGGGGGCCGACCTCGTCGTCAACTACCGTTCGGAGGATGTCGCCGCCCGGGTCCGCGACTTCACTGGCGGCGCCGGGATGGACCATGTGGTCGACGTGGACTTCGGCGGGAACCTTCCCGTGACCCTGGCCTGCGTGAAGGTGAATGGCTCCATCGCCTTCTACGCCACCAAGGGCGAACCCCGGCCCCTCGTCCCGGCGGGCGACCTGATGCGGCTGAACCTCAACGTCCACGGCGTCTACCTGCCCATCAGCCCCCACGAGGCCCGGCGGCGGGCCCAGGCCGACATCCTTCAATGGATTTCCGCGGGCGCCCGGATCCTGCCGGTCGCCGGCCGCCACGCCCTGAAGGACTGCGCCGCCGCCCATGAGCAGGTGGAGTCGGGAACCAAGTCGGGCACGGTGGTGGTGGAGCCCTAGGTCCGCCTCGCCTCAGTAGGCGTAACGTACGAAGAGGAGCAGGCTGAGCCAGCCTTCGGGCTTCGAGGTCAGGGCCTGCTTCACCGCATCGCCGGGCTGGGTATAGGCGATGTGCCCGTGGACATAGACCTTGCGGGAGACGAACCATTTGCCCGTGACATTGGCCTCCATCCCGTAGTCCCGGCTGGAGAGGGTGGACAGGGCGGGATTGCCGCCGATGTTGTTCGTCTCCGCCGCCCGGAAGACCCAGAACTGCGGCACGATCTCGATCCGCGGATCGGGCTTCAGCCGGGCCTGCAGGCGATGGGCGACCACGTTGCTGTCCTGGACCACCTTGAAGTGGTTGGCGCCCTGGACCCACTGCTCGCCGTTCCCACCCGAAAAGAGCGGGTCCCAGCGCTCATAGGTCGAGGTGTCGGGATCATCTCCCGAAAAGTAGGAGTACCGGTAGCTGACCGAGGGCGCCCAGGGCGCCGCGGGCAGGCGATAGCCGATCTCGGCCCAGCCGGCCCTGGCCTGCATCGGGAAATCGTCGTTCTCCTGCAGGGCGAACTCGCCGCCGCCGAACAGCCCTGCGCCCTGTGCCGCCGGCGCGTAGCTGAACCGGGCGTCATAGACCTTCAGGCCCTTGCGGGTCCCGACCGGGGTCCCGGCTGGGCCATAGTAGGCCGACCGCGACTCCGGTGCGGCGACATAGCTCGCCGCGATCAGCCAGTCGGGGCTGGGGCGGAATTCGACGTTCGCGCCCGCAAGCCGGGTTCCGGAGTCCAGGATCGGAAGCTCGTCCGGATCCAGGTGGAAGACCTCGAGCTTCAGGCGGTTGTAGGCGACCTGCGCCAGGACGAGGTTGTCGGCGGCCCACCGCGCATTGGCCTGGAGCGCCGCGCGGTCGTGCCCGTTCGCCGCGGTGTTGGCGATGAGGAAGGCGTTGGCGAGCGAGAACTTCTGCCGTCCGGCCGAGACGTTGATCACCAGCCGGTTGCCGGCGGCGTCCGTCGACCCGCCGACGATCCCGACATAGGCGTCCTCCACCCCTGTGTGGGTCCGGGTCTTGCTGCTGAACAGCTCGTCCCCGCTGGATCCCGCGGTGATCGCGCTCAGACCGCCATAGACATGGACCTGCCGCGAGAGCGGGGTGATGCCATAGACGCCGTAGTGGACATATCCCTCCGCCCAGTCGCGGTATCCGGCGCCGGACGGCTGGCCCTGGACGAGGGGGTTGCCGGCCAGCAGGGGGCCGGGCTGTCCGTACCAGGAGTTGTTGTTGGCGTAGTAGAGGCCAAGGGCGTCAAACTTCCCGACCAGATAGGTCCCGTTGCGATCCAGGAGCAGGGAGCCCGCCGAAGCGTCCCCGGCCAGTCGGCCCCGCCCTTCGCGGGTCGAGGCCGCTTCGCCCAGGGTCACCTGCACCTCCAGGTTCACCCCGCCGGCGACGCCGAGGCTGACGTCATAGTCGAGGCTGGCCACCTCCGGCGTCCGCCGGGCCCGCGCCAGCTGCAGGTCGAAGGCCTCCTTCGAGAATCTCGCCCCGGGGAAGAGGGCCAGGGACCGCCGCACCGAGTCCGCGATCCTGTCGGCGACGGCGACGTCGGGTCCGGGATTGAGCACCACCACCTGGATCGCCTCGATCGCCGCTCCGTTCAGGGGGTCGGCGCCGCTGACCGACTGGGCCCATGCCGAGGGGGTCGAGGGAAGGGCCCAGAGGCCCAGCGACAGTCCAACGACCAGGGAGATGCGGCGCAGGAGAGAGGCGGGGGTCTTCGGGAGATGGGTCATCGGTCTGTCCATTTGTCGGGCGGCCAGCCTCAAGTCGCGCTCGTCCTTAAGTCCGCATCGTCGGAACGCAAAGATGCACCTTGAGGTTGCCGCTAGGTCAAGGAATAGTCGCCTCCAGAGGGCGTCGGACCTTCCTCCGCGCCATTCAGAAGGAACGATCAGATGGAACGTCGGGATCTCCTGAAGGGCATGGCCATCGCCGGCGCCGCCGCCACCGCCGCCGCCACCGCCCCGCCCGCCGCCGCCCAGGTGGGGCCGAAGGGCGCCAAGGGCATCGGGGTCAAGGACATGACCCCCGTCGATCCGGACTACGTCATTCCTGGCCGGTTCAAGGGCAAGACCCTGATCGTGACCGGCTGCGCCCGGGGCATGGGCGCTGCGGCGGCCATCCGGGCCGCCAAGGAAGGCGCCAACATCGTCGGGGTGGACTGGATCAAGGACCAGGGCCAGGAGGTCGTCGACGGGATCAAGGCCGCGGGCGGCAAGGCCGTCTTCGTTTATGGTGACGTCTCCGAGACCGCCGTCTGTGACGCCATGGTCCGGACCGCTGTGGACACGTTCGGAGGCCTCGACCTGGCGCTCAACAACGCCGGCGTCATGGACGGCGTCTTCTCTGGTGATCCGCCAGACTACGCCCGCCAGAAGAAGCTGGTCTTCGCGCCCATCCACGAAGCCTCGGACGAGTACTTCGACAATGTGGTGAGGATCAACACCGCCGGCGTCTTCCGCAGCATGCGCTCCGAGCTGCGCCAGCTCCTGGCCCAGGGCCGGGGCGGCGCCATTGTCAATGTCGGTTCCATCGCCGGCATGACGGGCCTCTCGGGCAATCCGGCGTATGTGGCCAGCAAGCACGCCGTGACCGGCCTGACCCGCAACGCGGCCATCGACTACGCCCCCTACGGGATCCGGGTGAACTCGGTGAACATGGCGGCCACCGACACCCCCATGGTCGAACGGGCCGGCATCCTGGTCGCCGCGTCAATGAAGGACCAGAAGGGCCCGACCATGGGCCGGCTGAAGATCGACAGCCTCCTGTCCTACACCGACTCCAACAAGCGGCCGGCCACGGTAGGAGAGCAGGTCTCCATGATGCTGTTCCTGCTTTCCCCCGAGGCGTCCAACTTTACGGGGGGCATCTACGCCACCGACGGCGGCTGGACGGCCTACTAGGAGGTTGCGCCCAGGTATGATCGACCCTGCGGACGCCATCCGCGCCCGCCGGCGGCTGACCAACCGGTTCATCGCCGGCCGGGAGACTGCGCGGCTGGGGCCGGTCTTCCTGCCCACGGCGGTGGTGATCGCCGGAGACGGTTCGGTCATCACCGGCCGCGACGCCATCCTCGCCGCCTTCGCCGGCCAGTTCGCCGACCCGGGCTTCGGCGGCTATGTCCGCACGCCCGAGCGCATCGAGGTGGACGCCGTCGGCGAACGCGCCGCCGAGCAGGGCCGCTGGACGGCCGCCTGGAAGGACGCGCCGGCCCAGTCGGGTCCTTACCTCGCGGTCTGGCGTAGGGTCACGGGTCAGTGGATGATCGAATCCGAGACCTTTGTGACCACGAGCTGACGCGAAGCCCATGACCCCGACCCTTTACGGCATCAAGGCCTGCGACACGGTGGCCAAGGCCAGGGCCTGGCTGGCTGCGCGCGGCCTGTCCTACGCCTTCCATGACTACAAGGCCTCGGGCGTCGACCCGGCCCGTCTCGCCGCCTGGGTGGACGAGTTCGGCTGGGAGCGGGTCCTGAACCGCGCCGGGACCACCTTCCGCAAGCTGCCCGAGGCGGACCGGACCGGCCTCGACGCCAGCCGCGCCATCGCCCTCATGCGGGCCCAGCCGTCCATGATCAAGCGGCCCCTGCTGGATCTCGGCGACCGGAGGGTTCTCGGCTTTCGGCCGGAGGTCTACGAAGAGGCCTTCCGGGGCCGTACGGGCGGCTGAAGCCGTCGCTCCAGGTAGCGCACGGTCTTGGCGCCTCCCGGCAGGGTGGCGGCGCCCACCTCTGCGAAGCCCAGCCTTGCGTGGAAGGCGTCGGAGGCGGGGTTGGGCGGGTCCGAGTTCACCTCGCAGACAATCCGCGTGTGGCCGGCGGCCTCGGCGGCGGTGAAGAGGTCTGCATACAGGGCCCCGGCCAGACCCCGGCCCCGAGCCTCTGGCGCGACCACCACGCGGTCCACATAGACGAAGCGCTCGAAGCGGCGGTGCATCCAGCGGAAGTTCGGGTTGTCGTAGCCCGCGTCCTGGTCGAGGGCGATGAGAAAGGCGTCCGCCTCGCCGACCTGCCGGGCGTGGAAGGCCATGCCGGTCAGCCTGGCGAAGGCGTCCGCCGTCAGTGGCGAGAGCTCCACCGCGTGGGCGTTGTTGAGGGCCAGGAGGGCCGCAGACGCCGTCAGCGGAGCCGAAGGGCTCAGATCAGCGCCCCGTGGCAGTGCTTGAACTTCTTGCCGGACCCACAAGGGCAGGGGGCGTTACGACCCGTCTGCTGCCAGCCTTCCGGCAGGGCCGAGAAGGGAAGGGCCTGCCTCTGTTCCACTGACAGGCCCTCCGGCAGTACGCCCATCTGCGCGGCGTTCTCTCCGGTCAGGGGGTCGAGGTGGATCTCCTGGAAGGCGGCGGGCCGCGGCTCGGGGTCGGCGAACTGGAACTCCACGGTCATGTGCCACCGGGTGACATTGTGGCGCAGGTCCACCAGCAGTTTCTCGAAGAGGGAGAAGGCCTCGGTCTTGTACTCGTTCAGCGGGTCCCGCTGGCCGTAGCCGCGCAGGCCGATCACATTGCGCAGGTGGTCCAGGTGGGTGAGGTGCTCGCGCCACTGCAGGTCGATCGTCTGCAGGAGGAAGCTCTTCTCGATGGTCCGCATCTGGGCGGGACTGATCAGGGTCTCACGCTCCTGCACCCGTTCGTTGCAGGCGGCGAGGAGACGCTCCTCGAACTCCTCGTTTGCGATGCCCTCCTCTGCCGCCCACTCGGCGACGGGTACGTCCAGCCCGAGGATGGAGCGGGTCTGTTCGGCCAGGCCCTCCACATCCCACTGCTCGGCATAGGCCTTGGGCGGCAGGTGGCGGCGTACAAGGTCGGCGATGGTGTCCCGGCGCATCTCGGCGACCACGTCCGAGAGATCCTCGTCGGCCATGAACTCGGCGCGCTGCTCGAAGACAGCCTTGCGCTGATCGTTGACCACGTCGTCGTACTTCAGGAGGTTCTTGCGGATCTCGTAGTTGCGCGCCTCGACGCGCTTCTGGGCGGTGGCGATGGCGTTGTTGAGCCACTTGTGGGTGATGGCCTCGCCGTCCTGGACCCCGAAGGTGCGCATGATGGCGTCCAGACGCTCGCCGGCGAAGATGCGCAGGAGGTCGTCCTCACAGGACAGGAAGAACTTGGACCGGCCTGGGTCGCCCTGGCGGCCGGTCCGGCCGCGGAGCTGGTTGTCGATGCGCCGGCTCTCGTGGCGTTCCGTACCCAGCACGAACAGGCCGCCGGCGGCGAGGGCCCGGGCCTTCAGGTCGGCGATCTCGGCCTCGAGTTCGGCCTTGCGGGCGATCACCTGCTCAGGCGTGACCTCGATTCCAAGCCCGCGCTGCTCGTCCTGCCAGCGCAGGACTCGAATGTCGATATTGCCGCCCAGCTGGATGTCCGTCCCCCGGCCGGCCATGTTGGTGGCGATGGTCACGGCCCCGGGGATGCCGGCGTCGGCGACGATCATCGCCTCCTGCTCGTGATAGCGGGCGTTGAGGACGTTGTGCGGGATACCCTTCTGGATCTTGCCGCCTACCTCGCACTCGTAGGCGTGAAGAAGGGTGGAAAGGGCCTCGGATTTCTCGATCGAGACCGTACCCACCAGGATGGGCTGGCCCCGGGTATAGCAGTCCTCGATCTGCCTCAGGATGGCGCGGTTCTTCTCGTCCTCGGTCCGGTAAACCTCGTCATCGTCGTCGATCCGGGCGACAGGACGATTGGTCGGGATCTCCATCACGTCCATCTTGTAGATGTCCGCGAACTCCTGGGCCTCGGTGGCGGCCGTTCCGGTCATGCCCGAGAGCTTCTTGTAGAGGCGGAAATAGTTCTGGATGGTGACCGAGGCCAGGGTCTGGTTCTCGGGCTGGACGTGGGCGCCTTCCTTGGCCTCGATGGCCTGGTGCAGGCCTTCGGACAGGCGGCGGCCCTGCATCATGCGGCCGGTGAACTCATCGATCAGGATCACCTCGCCGTTGCGGACGATGTAGTCCTTCTCGCGGGTGTAGAGCACGTTCGCCTTGAGGGCCTGGTTCACGTGGTGGACGACGGACACGTTGGCCGCGTCGTACAGCCCGGTCGTATCCTCCTCCAGGTGCCCGTTAGCCCGCAGCATCTCCTCGACGATCTCGGCGCCGGCCTCGGTGAGGATGACCTGTCGCTGCTTCTCGTCATGGTCGAAGGTGGAGCGGTCCTTGATCAGCTCCTTCACGAGGGCGTCGACGGTCCGATAGAAGTCGGACCGGTCTTCGGTGGGCCCGGAGATGATCAGGGGGGTGCGGGCCTCGTCGATCAGGATGGAGTCCACTTCGTCGACAATGACGAAGTTGTGGCCGCGCTGGACCATCTCATCCATTTCGTAGACGAGGTTGTCGCGCAGGTAGTCGAAACCGAACTCGTTGTTGGTGCCGTAGGTGATGTCCGACGCGTAGGCGGCCTTTCGCTGCCCCTGGCTCAGGCCGTGGACGATCACGCCGACCGAAAGACCAAGGAAGCGGTAGACCTGGCCCATCCAGTCGCCGTGCAACTGGGCGAGATAGTCATTCACCGTGATGACGTGGACCCCGTCGCCGGTCAGGGCGTTCAGGTAGACCGGGGCCGTGGCGACCAGGGTCTTTCCCTCGCCGGTGCGCATCTCGGCGATGCCGCCCTGGTGCAGGACGACCCCTCCGATCAACTGGACGTCGAAATGGCGCTGACCCAGCACCCGCCGCGCCGCCTCGCGGACCACGGCGAAGGCCTCCTCCAGCATCTGGTCCAGGGTCTCGCCCCGGCCGAGGCGCTCCCGAAACTCGGCGGTCTTGGCGCGCAGGGCCTCGTCGCTCAGCGCCTGGATTGCAGGCTCGAGGCTGTTGATCCTGGCCACCCGGGCCATCATGGCCTTGACCTTGCGGTCATTCGACGAGCCGAAGAGACGCTGGAAGATGCTCAAGGGATGAATCCGGACCTGTACGGGATGAGGGGGCGGCGCTTCGGCGAGGCCTGCCGGGAACCCGGAAAACCCGCTTCCCCCGGGGTGCGGGTGACTTAAGCAGCCCCCCCTTGCCTGTCAACGCAGGGCGCCCTGACCTTGAGGCCCGCCGCCATGCTTTGCAGGGCGCGCCGGAAGGTCTAGGGACAGGGTCCAGTTCGCTTCCGCAAGGTTTTCCGACGAAATGCTGCAGGTCGGCTCTCCCCTTCGCCCCCGGCGCCTCCTGGCGGGTCTCCTGGCGATCGCCTGCCTGGGCCTTGCCGGATGCCAGGGGCGCGAGCGCTCGGACTCACCGCCGGAGGCTGGCGACGTCGTGGTCGCAAGGGTCAATGGCGTTCCGGTCTGGACCTCCGACGTCAAGCGCGAGGCGGTCGCCCAGGGGCTGATCGGCGAGGGCGAGCCGTTGGATCCGGCGTCTGAGCAATTCCGGCGCACCACCGATGAGGTGATCGACCGTCGCCTGCTGGCGGCCGAGGCCTCCAACCGCAAACTGGACCGGGATCCCGCCGTCCAGAGACGGCTCGCCGCCGCCCGGGAGCGCATCCTCGCGGACCTGGTGGTGGACTCCACAGTGACGGGGGCCATCAGCGAGTCCGCCATCCGCGGCCTCTATCAGGAGCAGGTCCGGCTTTCCCGCCAGACCGAAGAGATCCGGGCCCGCCAGATCGTCGTGGCGACCCAGGCCGAAGCCGACGCGATCCGCAAGCTGCTGGGCTCGGGCGGGTCCTTCGAGGCCCTGGCGATGGAGAGATCGCTGGACGCCGCGACACGGTTCAACGGGGGAGACCTGGGATACTTCACCGCCGACATCATGCCCGACTCCTACGAGGCGGCCCTGAAATCCGCCAAGGCGGGCCAGACCATCGGCCCCTTCCAGGTCGAAGGCGGCTGGGCGTTGGTCAAGGTCGAGGACCGCCGGCCGGAGCAGCCCATCACCCTTGAGGCGGCGCGTCCGCAGATCGTCCGCTTCCTGACCTATGACCAGGTCCGGGACCTGCTGGAGAAGCTGCGGGGCCAGGCCAAGGTCCAGACCTTCCTGCAGACAACGCCGGATGTGCCCGGACAGCCCCGCGAACCGGCTTCAGGAACGCCTGCGCCGCAAGACAAACCTCAAGGCAAGACGGAGGGGACCCAGCCATGAGCCGCAAGCCGACGCCGCCAGAGTCCGGGTCCACGCGCCGCCGCGCCGCTCCCAAGCCCGTGGAGGCCGTCGGGCAGACCCTCGAACGCGCCCTCGACCCGCTGGCCTCCGCCCTCAAGCGCGCCGCCCTGCTGCGCGCTGACCGCCAGTCTCGGGCCTTTGACAAGCCTGCCGACGCCCCTGCCGCACCCGCCAAGGCCGCCCTGCCAGTCTCGCCTCTGTCGGTTCCCTTCCCGCGCATCCCGCCTATCGACGGGGTCGAGATCGCCACGGGCCGGGCCGGTTTCTACAAGCACGAGCGCGAGGACCTGCTGGTCATGCGCTTCGCCGAGGGCACGAGCGTCGCCGGCGTCTTCACCCGCCATGGCGTGGGCTCTGCGCCGGTGGACTGGTGCCGTCGGGCCCTGGCCCAGTCCGAGGGCGAGGACGCCCGGGCGCTGGTGGTCAACGCCGGTTGCGCCAACGCCTTCACGGGTAAGCCGGGTGCGGACGCCGCCCGGCGGGTCGCCTCGGCGGTGGCCAAGCGGTTCGACTGCCGCCAGCGCGACGTCATGCTGGCTTCGACGGGGGTGATCGGCGTGCTGCTGGACGACGCCAAGATCACCCAGCGCCTGCCCGAGGTCGAGGCCGCCCTGGCCCCTGACGGCTGGTCCGCCGCCGCCCGGGCGATCATGACCACCGACACCTTTCCCAAGGGGGCTTTCGCCGAGGCCCGGATCGACGGGAAGACGGTGCGGATCGCCGGCATCTGCAAGGGTTCGGGCATGATCGCGCCGGACATGGCCACCATGCTGGCTTTTGTCGCCACCGACGCCGACATCGCGCCCAAGGCCCTGCAGAATCTGGCCAGCCTCTACACGCGCTCCACCTTCAACTGCGTGACGGTGGACGGTGACCGCTCGACCAACGACACCCTCCTGCTCTTCGCCACCGGCCAGTCCGAGGCGCCGCGGATCAGCCGGGCCGGCGACCGCCGGCTGGCGGACTTCCGGGAGAAGCTCGAGGCGGTCCTGCTGGACCTGGCCCTGCAGCTGGTGCGGGACGGGGAGGGGGCGACCAAGTTCGTGCGCATCAATGTCTCGGGCGCCGAAAGCCCCGCCTCGGCGCGCAAGATCGCCCGGACCATCGCCGAGAGCCCCCTGGTCAAGACCGCCTTAGCCGGTGAGGACGCCAACTGGGGCCGGATCGTCATGGCGGTCGGCCGGGCGGACGAGCCCATCGACCGTACCCGCCTCAAGGTCCAGTTCGGCCCCCTGGTCGCCGCCCAGGACGGCCTCATCTCGCCCACCTACGACGAGGCGAAGATGAGCGCCTACATGAAGAAGGACGAACTGGAGGTCAGCGTCGACGTCGGCGTCGGACGGGGTTCGGCCACGGTCTGGACCTGTGACTTGACCAAGCAGTATGTCGCCATCAACGGGGATTACCGCAGCTAGACGGGCGCCCTCATTCCTCCCCAGGGGGAGGTGGCCCGCGCAGCGGGCCGGAGCAACCATGTTTCATGCCGGCATGGCTTTGACCCAGGGCTGTCCTCTCTGGAGGACGAGGTTTGCCGCTTCGATGAGCTTGCGCATGATGGCGACGGTGACGACCTTGGGCGGTTTGCCCCTGGCCCTGAGG
>CANGRP010000041.1 GCA_947456005.1 Caulobacteraceae bacterium | reverse complement strand
CTCGAAGGGCATCCTCTCCGTATCGACACTGGCCTGCATGGCCGGGGCGTAGCGTGGGCCTGAAACGGTGGCGCCGTTCACTGCAAGGTCGATCCGCTCCACCAGGGAGGCAGGGAGGGCGATCCCTGAGGCCGCCATGTTCTGACGCACATGTTCCGGAGATGACGTCCCGGGGATTGGGATGAGGTCAGGGTCCTTGTGCAGCAGCCAGGCCAGGCAAAGTTGCGCAGGCGTGCATCCCGCCTCTCTCGCAAGGGCCTCAAAGCCCTCCAGGAGGGCGAGGTTTCTCTGGAAGGCGTCCCCCTGGAACCTGGGCATCCCGACCCTGAAATCGCTGGGGTCCAGAACGGAGGGATCCTTCACGCCCCCTGCGAGAAATCCTCGGCCGACAGGGCTGAAGGCGACAAAGGTCACGCCGAGCTCCCGGCAGGCCTCAAGGACTGCAATCTCGGGATTGCGGGTCCAGGGTGAGTACTCGGTCTGCAGGGCGGCGATGGGATGAACCGCATGGGCGCGCCGAAGCGTGGCTGCGGAGACCTCCGACAGACCGATGGTGCGGATCTTCCCGGCCGCCACGAGGTCAGCCAGGGCGCCAACACTGTCCTCGATCGGCACCCGCCGGTCCCAGCGGTGCAGATAGTAGAGATCGATGACCTCGACCCCAAGGCGCTGGAGGCTCTCGTCACAGGTGGCCTTGAGAACGTCCGGATGGCCGTTGAGTTCACGCTGCTCGCCCCGGGAGAGCCCGCACTTGGACGCCAGGACAAACTGGTCCCGGTGTGGGCCCAGGACCTCGCCGACAAGGCGTTCATTGTGGCCCAGGCCATAGACGGCGGCGGTGTCAAAGAAGGTGCAGCCCGCGTCCAGGGCGCCCAGCAGCACCGCCTCCGCCTGGTCCCTGGGGGGCGGGGGACCATAGGCATGGGACAGGCTCATACAGCCCAGGCCGATTTCTGAGACGTCGAAGGGACCAAGCTTGCGGGTCTTCATGGGGGCCTCCCGGATCAGGACAGGGGTTCTGCGCCGAGCCGCCGGACAAAGTCCGGTAACCAGGGATTCCGGGCCGGCTTCATCCGCTCCGCCCGGTAGATGTGGCCGAGGTCGGCATAGGCGCGGTCAAAATTCTTGTTCACGATGACGTAGTCATAGTCATCCCAGTGCGTGATCTCCTCACGGCCCCGCTCCAGCCGGCGCTGGATCACCAGGTCCGAGTCCTGCGCCCGGGCGTTGAGGCGCCGGGCGAGGTCCGCCCAGCTGGGCGGCAGGACGAAGATGCGCACGCTGTCCTCGGGCATGGCCTCGTGAACCTGCGCCGCTCCCTGCCAATCGATATCGAAGAGCACGTCCTGGCCTGCCGAAAGGGCCGCCTCAACAGGCGCCCTCGGCGTTCCGTAACGGTGATCATGGACATGGGCCCACTCCAGGAACTGGCCGCCCTCGACCATTTCCTCGAAGCGTTCCGGGGAGACGAAGTAGTACTCGCGCCCCTCTTCCTCCCCGGGGCGCGGCGCCCGGGTCGTGGCGGAGATCGACAGCACAAGGTCGTCATGGTCCGAGACCAGCCGGCGGGACAGCGAGGTCTTGCCGGCGCCTGAAGGGCTGGAAACGAGGAACAGAAGGCCGCGCCGTTGAACCTCCCAGGGTCGGGCTGCATCCGTCACGCTCATGACTTACTCCACATTCTGGATCTGCTCCCGGAACTGATCGATCGCAGCCTTCAGGTCCAGGCCAGTCCGGGTCAGATCGGCGACCGCCGCCTTGGAACAGAGGGTGTTGGCCTCGCGCATGAACTCCTGGGTCAGGAATTCGAGCCGTCGGCCCGCCGCTCCGCCTTCGGCCAACAGCGCGCGGGCGCTGGTCAGGTGCCCTTCCAGCCGGTCGAGTTCCTCACGAACGTCCGCCTTCACCGCCAGGGCCGCCGCCTCCAGAAAGGCGCGCTCGGCGATATCCGGACCGTCCCCCGCCAGCTCAGAGAGCCGCCTCTGGAACCGGCTGCGGATCGTCTCCGTCTGCTCACCGGCGAGAACACGCGCGCGCTCGACCAGGGCTTCGATCTCGTTGAGAAGCCGGAGAAGGACACCGCCGAGCTGCCCGCCCTCCTCCAGGCGAGCCGCCCTTACCCCGTCCAGGGCCTCTGCCATCGCAAGGGCGAGAAGGCCGGCCATTTCGGCCAGGGCCTCAGCATCCGCTTCGGCGGACCCCGCGTCGATCACACCGCGAAGGGACAGGAGACCGTCCAGGGTCGGACGCACCACGCGACCCTCTTGAATCCAGGGTTCTCCAAGGTCGAGAAGGCTTTGGGCCAGGTCGCGGTTGATGCTCAGGGAGGCCGCCGTCTCCAGGCGCCGGGCGGCGACGGAGACTGAGACCTGGCCCCTCTGGAAGCGCGCCTGGGCCGCTTCCCGGGTGAGGCGCTCCAGGGTGTCGAAGCCCGCTGGACCCCGGAAGCGCACTTCCAGGCTGCGACCATTCACGGACCTGGCCTCCACCACCCAGGTCCAGCCGCCGCTGGCGCCCTCGGCCCGGCCAAACCCGGTCATTCCGCTCAGTTGACCCATGTCAGCCGCCGCCCCCCTGCGCCCGCTCGATCCGCCGCCAGCGCGCGACGTTTGCGTTATGCGCCTCGAGCGTTTCGGCGAAGGCATGCCCTCCGGTCCCGTCGGCCACGAAGAAGATTTCGCGGGTATCGAGTGGGTCCAGAACGGCCTCCAGGGAGGCGCGTCCCGGGTTGGCGATCGGGGTCGGAGGCAGGCCTGCGTGAGCGTAAGTGTTCCAGGGACTGCGGTCCGCCAGTTCCGAGGCCCTGATACCGCGACCCAGGGGTTCGCCACGGCTGACGGCGTAGATCACCGTGGGATCGCTCTGCAGGCGCATTCCCAGCCTCAGGCGGTTGATGAAGACGCCGGCGACGCGACGGCGTTCGTCTGTCTGGCCAGTCTCCTTCTCCACGATGGAGGCCAGGATCACAGCCTCTTCGGGCGAGGCAAGGGGCAGGCCCGGCTGTCGGGACGCCCAGAGTCGATCCAGCAGGGCCTGCTGGTCCGCCCTCATGCGGTCAAGCAGGGACTGCCGGGTATCGCCCCGCTCGGCCCGATAGGTTTCCGGCAGGAGAACTCCCTCTTCCGGGATCGCGACGTCTCCGGTCAACCAGTCGACCGCGCGGAGTTCCCGGACGATCATGGCCGATGTCAGTCCTTCCGGAAGGGTGACGCGGCGGGCGATGGTGCGGCCCGCTTCGAGGTCGGACAGGACGGCCATCATCGACGCCCGGCTGGGTATGGCGTACTCTCCCGCCTTCAGAGATCCGCCGGCGCCCGTCGCCCTCGCCACCAGCTGGAAGACAGCGGCGGACCTGAGGACGCCGGCATCCTTAAGGGCGGCCGCGACCCCGGCGACCCCTGACCCCCGCGGAATCTGGACGAGGGTCTCTGACCCTGACCGGGCCTGGGGACCGGGGCCAAAGGCGAAGAACAGGCTGACTGCAACAAGCGCAACGGCAAGCCCGGCGACGGCGACAGAGATCCGTCGACGCCGCTTCGCCCAAGACCTGCGGCTCACGGGACCTTCTTGAGGACGAGCGAAGCGTTGGTGCCGCCGAACCCGAAACTGTTCGACACGGCAATGTCGATCTTCATCGGCTTGGCCTTGTGGGGCACCAGATCCACGACCGTCTCGACCGAGGGATTGTCCAGGTTGATCGTCGGCGGCGCCACCTGGTCCCGGATGGCCAGGCAGGTGAACGCCGCCTCGATGGCCCCCGCCGCACCCAGCAGATGGCCGGTGGCGGACTTGGTGGAGCTCATGGTCGCACGGGCGGCGGCGTCGCCCAGCAGGCGGGTGACGGCCCCCAGCTCGATCTCGTCGCCCAGCGGCGTGGAGGTGCCGTGGGCGTTGATGTAGTCGACCTGTCCCGGGTCGATCCCGGCGTCGCGGACGGCGGCCCGCATGGCCCGGAACCCACCATCGCCATCCTCGGCCGGCGCGGTGATGTGGTAGGCGTCGCCCGCCATCCCGTAGCCGGCGACCTCCGCGTAGATCTTCGCGCCCCGCGCCTTGGCGTGCTCGTACTCCTCGAGGATGAGGATGCCGGCGCCCTCGCCCATGACGAAGCCGTCGCGGTCCTTGTCGTAGGGCCGACTGGCCTTGTCCGGGGCGTCGTTGAAGTTGGTGGACATGGCCCGGCAGGCGATGAACCCGGCAATGCCGATCGGGCAGATCGAAGCCTCGGCGCCGCCGGCGACCATGATGTCCGCATCCCCGAAACGGATCATCCGGGCCGCATCGCCGATGGCGTGGGCGCCGGTGGCGCAGGCGGTGACCACCGAATGATTCGGACCCTTGAAACCGTGGCGGATCGAGACCTGGCCCGAGGCCAGGTTGATCAGGGCCGAAGGAATGAAGAAGGGGCTGACCCGGCGGGGGCCCTTCTCGTGCATCTCGATTGCGGTGGCGGCGATGGTCGCAAGGCCGCCGATGCCCGACCCGATGATGACGCCCGTACGCTCGAAATCCTCGGTCGTCTGGGGTTTCCAGCCGGAATCGGCGATCGCCTCGTCCGCCGCGGCGATGGCGTACAGGATGAAGTCGTCAATGCGGCGCTGGTCCTTGGGAGGAACCGTGGCGTCCGGGTCGAAGGAGCCCTCTACGTCGGGCCCGCCGCCACCCCGCCCGTCCACGCGGGGCACCTCGCAGGCGACCTGGCAGGCATAGCCCTCGGGGTCGAAGGTGGTGATCCGGCCAGCGCCGGATTTCCCGGCCAGAATGGCCTTCCAGGTGATCTCACGACCCTGGCCCAACGGGGTCAGGAGGCCGATTCCCGTAACGACGACTCGACGCATGGAGTCCTCCGCAAATGCAAACCGCCGCGCCTCTGCGAAGGGACGCGGCGGTCAGATCCTCGACGTCCAGGAGGCGTCAGCCGCCCAGGCGCTCTCCGATGAACTTCACCGCATCACCCACAGTCTGGATGTGCTCGGCGGCGTCGTCCGGAATCTCGATGTCGAATTCTTCTTCGAAAGCCATGACCAGCTCGACATTGTCGAGGCTGTCGGCGCCCAGGTCGTCGATGAAGCTGGCCTTTTCAGTCACCTTCTCGGGGTCGGCGTCGAGGTGCTCGATGACGATCTTGCGGACGCGTTCAAGGATATCGGACATACGTTAGGGTCCCTGTTGTTCAGTTGTTCCTTCCGCGACCAGAGACGTGATGTCAACCGATCCCGGACGCGGACTTGAGACTCGGGGCCTCATCGTTCGAGAGGGTGGTAGCACGCTCCCCCGGATGAGGCCAGCGGGTCAGATCATGGCCATGCCGCCATTCACGTGGAGCGTTTGGCCGGTCATGTAGCCGGCCTCGTCACTGGCGAGATAGACGCAGGCGGCCGCCACATCGGCGCCGGATCCCAGCCGCCCGGCGGGGATGGTCCCGAGGATCTGGGTCTTCTGCACCTCGTTCAGGGCGTCGGTCATCGGGCTCTCGATGAAGCCCGGCGCCACGCAGTTCACCGTCACCCCGCGGGTGGCGACCTCCTGGGCGAGGGACTTGGAGAAGCCGATCATGCCGGCCTTGGAGGCGGCGTAATTGGCCTGGCCCGGATTGCCCATGACGCCGACCACCGAGGTGATGCCGATGATCCGGCCGAAGCGACGCTTCATCATCCCGCGCAGGGCCGCCCGGGATAGCCGGAAGTAACTTTCAAGGTTGACCTTCAAGACCTGCTCCCAGTCCTCGTCCTTCATCCGGAGCAGGAGACCGTCCCGGGTGATGCCGGCGTTGGCGACCAGGATGTCCACCTGGCCAGCGGCGGCCTCGGCCAGGCCGATCAGGCCATCCACGGCGGCGGGATCCGACAGGTTGGCGGCGACGATGCTGGTGCGGCCGCCGAGCTCTGCGGCCAGGTCCGCCAGGACCGCCTCGCGGGTGCCCGAGAGCACCACATGGGCGCCGGCGGCGTGGAGGGCCCGGGCGATCTCGGCGCCAATTCCGCCGGTGGCCCCGGTGACAAGGGCGGTCTTGCCGGTCAGGTCGAACATGGAGGTCTCCTCAGAGGCTGGCGGCGAAGGCTTCGAGGTCGGCTGGCGCGTTCAGCGCCACGGCCTCGGCGTCGGGGGCGATGCGCTTGGCCATGCCGGTCAGCACCTTGCCGGCGCCGGCCTCGGCGAAGCGGGTGACGCCTCCCTCCTCGGCCAGCCAGACCAGGCTCTCGCGCCAGCGGACCCGGCCCGTGACCTGCTCCACCAGCAGACGCCGGATCATCTCGGGGTCCAGGGTCGGCCGGGCGGTGACATTGGCGACCAGCGGCGCCCGGGGCGCCTGGATGGCGGCGGCGGCCAGGGCGGCGGCCATCTCGTCGGCGGCGGGCTGCATGAGGGGGCAGTGGAAGGGGGCGGACACGTTAAGGGGTATCGCCCGGGCGCCCAGTTCCTTGGCCTTCTCTATGGCCCGGTCGACGGCGGCCTTGGCGCCGGAGATCACGACATTGCCGGCGTTGTTGTCGTTGGCCACGACACAGACACCGACGGCCGAACCGGCGGCGGCGGCCTCTTCGGCGAGGGCCAGGTCGGTCTTGGGGCCGATCAGCGAGGCCATGGCCCCCTCGCCCACTGGGACGGCGCGCTGCATGGCCTGGCCGCGCAGCTTCAGGAGACGGGCCGTATCCGGAAGGGACAGGGCGCCGGCGGCGCAGAGGGCGGAATACTCGCCGAGGGAATGGCCCGCCACGAAGGCCGCGCGCCCGATCCCGATCCCGAACTCCCGCTCGAGGGTCCGGATGACCGCAAGGCTCACGGCCATGAGGGCCGGCTGGGCGTTCTCCGTCAGGGTCAGCTGATCCTCGGGGCCTTCACGCATGAGGGTCGAGAGCTTCTGGCCCAGGGCCTCATCCACCTCCTCGAAGACCTCGCGGGCCGGGGCGAAGGCCGCGGCGAGGTCGGCGCCCATGCCGACGGCCTGGCTGCCCTGGCCGGGAAACAGAAAGGCGAGACTCATGACCGGCGGTCCTCCCAGATGCGGATGAAGGGCGAGGGTTAGGCGATCAGGCCGCCCCGGGCAAGCCGAGGCGCCTCTGGCCATCCCGCCCTGCGGAGGCCATGATGACGCCAACCAGAAGCCCCTGAGGGAGGGACCATGCGCGCCGTCATCCGTCGCAACAAACAGCTCATCTGTGACGAGGTCCCGGACCTGACGCCCGGCCCGGGGCAGATCCTGGTGCGCACCCTGGCCTGCGGGATCTGCGGCTCGGACCTTCATGCCCTCCACCACATGGAGCACATGATGGAGACGGCCACCCGCGCGAATGGCGGCTTCGCCTCCGGGTTTGATCCCAAGGCCGACACCGTCTTCGGACACGAGTTCTGTGCAGAGGTGCTGGACCATGGCCCCGGCTCTGCGAAGGCCATCCGCGCGGGGGCCCGGGTCGTCTCGGTTCCCGTCACCCTGACCGAGACCGGGATGGAATCCCTGGGCTTCTCCAACCGCCTTCCCGGCGGGTTCGCCGAGCGCATGCTCCTGACCGAGGCCATGGTCCTGGAGGTGCCGAACGGCCTGCCGACCGACCAGGCGGCCCTGACCGAGCCCTTCGCCGTGGGGGAGCACGCCGTGGCCATGGCCCGACTCGACCGCGACTCTGTCTGCATGGTGATCGGGTGCGGTCCCGTGGGCCTGGCGGTGATCGCCGCCCTGAAGGCGCGCGGACATGGCCCGGTCATCGCCACCGACTACTCCCCCCGCCGCCGGGCGGCCGCGGAGAGGCTGGGAGCTGACCTGGTGATCGATCCCTCGAAGGAGAGCCCGCACGCCCGCTGGGACAGCTATGGCGTTCCCGTGCAGCGGGCCGCCCAGTCCATGGCCCGCATGATGGGCAAGTCCTTCGGCCGTCCGGTGGTCTTCGAGTGCGTCGGCGCCCCCGGCATCCTGCAGACCCTGATCGAGGCCTCCCCCGCCGGCGCCCAGATTGTCGTCGCCGGGGTGTGCATGGAGACCGACAAGATCGAGCCGGCCATCGCCATCACCAAGGAAATGGAACTGTCCTTCGTCTTCGGCTACACGCCCGATGAGTTCGCCCACACCCTGCGCCAGATTTCCGAGGGGATCATCGACGTCTCGAGCGTGGTGACCGGCAAGGTGGGGCTGGACGGGGTCGCCGAGGCCTTCGTGACTCTCGGAGACCCGGAAGTTCACGTCAAGATTCTGGTCGAACCCACGAGATAAGAAGAAGAATGTCTGATCTAATTCCACCGACTCCCGAAGAGAAGGAAGCGGCGCGCATCCGCCGCAACCGGCTCCTCGGCCGGATCCTCCTGATCGGCCTGGGCCTCCTTCTGATCGCCCAGATGATCCCCTTCCTCATGCGCGCCTGAGGCGTCCGGAGACCCACGACATGCGCCTTTCGTCGCCCCGCATCCCGCCGCTCGCCGACTCCGAGATGGACGCCGACCAGAAGGAGCTCGTGGCGCCGATGGCCGCCACGGGCCGCGTGCTCAACATTTTCCGGACTCTGGCCCGAGCCCCCAAGGCGGCCCGCGCCTTCCTCGCCTGGGGCAACTACATCCTGTCACGCCGCAACGACCTGCCGCCACGCCAGCGCGAACTGGTGATCCTTCGCGTGGGGTACCTCTGCAGGTCAGGTTATGAATGGACCCAGCACGTCGAGATCGGCCTCAGGGATGGCCTGACGCTTCCCGAGATCACCCGCATCAAGCTCGGATCCGGGGCCCCGGAGTGGTCGGAGGAGGACCGTCTCCTCCTGCGCGCCACGGACGAACTGCACCACGACAAGTTCATCTCAGACGCTACCTGGGCGGGCCTGCGCGGGGCCTTCACCGAGAAGCAGTGCATGGACCTCGTCTTCACCGTGGGCCAGTACACCCAGGTCTCGATGATCCTGAACACCTTCGGCGTGCCGCTGGATCCCGGCCAGGTGCTTGACCCCGACCTCAAGGGATACTGAGGGGTCTCAGCGCGGCGGGCGCTTCTGGGACAGGGCGGCGCAGCTGGCGAAGCCCAGCGAGCCCTGTGCGTCATAGAGACGGCACTCCCCCACCGCGACCCCGTCCGTGGCCTGATGGTTGACGGACTGGAACCCGACCCACTCGCCCACAGGCAGGCGGTGCAGGTACACCGTCACGTCGGTGTTGATGTAGCCCAGGCCCTGATCGGAGGAGGCGTGGGCGAAGGGGCTGGTGAAGTCCGAGGCGACGATGACCCGCTGGAAGGGGGTCAGGGGTACGCCCCCGACCAGCTCGCGCACCTCCCGCATCCAGATCCGCCGTTCCCCCTCAGAGCCGAAGCCGCCCTGGATGGGCTTGACCGCCCACATCCGCCCCATGGGCGCCGTCGCCGGGTCGGGGTCGGGGATGGAGTCGGGATCGGGCGCATCCCAGTCCGGAGGGCTCCAGGTCTTGCCTGGCGCATTCTCCGTCCGGCGGAGGAACTGGCAGGAGGCCTTGGCCGAGCTCTTGCCGCCCGAGAACAGCTCCGCCTCGGCCATGCGGATGCGTCCACCCTCGCGGATCAGGGTGGTCTTAACCTCGATCGGGTCGAAGTTGGGCAGGCGGTACATGTCCACCGTCAGGCGGGCCGGGATGAAGTCGTCTGAGCCGAACGCGGTCTCCAGGGCGTGGCCCATGAGGCCGATGACGACCCGGCCGTGCAGGGACTGCGGGTTCCAGGGGCCGCGACCAGAGGCCTGGGGCAGGAAGACATCGCCGTCGCGGAGGAAGAAGGGCTGTTCGGTCATGGGAGGCGTCCGGCTCAGAAGGCGGCGGGTTGGTCGGGGCTCAGTCGACGTAGCGGGCGAGGTTCCTGCGGATCCGCCCGGCGATATCCTGACCTGCGGGCGGGGCCTCAAAGGGCGCGCCCGTGATCCGGCGGAAGGCGTCGACATAGATGTCTGAGGTCTGCTCGATCATCTCCGGCGGGATATCCGGGATGGGGTCAACATAGGGGTCGCAGCGCTCGGCCACCCAGTTTCTCACAAAGTCCTTGTCGAAGCTGTCGGGCCGCTCTCCGGCGGCGAACCGGGCGCCATAGCTGTCCGCCATCCAGTAACGGCTGGAGTCCGGCGTGTGGATCTCGTCGGCGAGGACAATCCCGCCCTCAGGATCGAGGCCGAACTCGTACTTTGTGTCGACCAGGATCAGTCCGCGCTCGGAGGCCAGGGCCTGCCCCCGCGCGAAGAGCGCCAGGGCATAGGCTGAGACCTGTTCCCACTGGCCCGGGGTGAGAAGGCCCTGCTCCAGGATCTGCGCGGGGCTGAGGGGTTCGTCATGTCCGCCGTCAAACGCCTTCGAGGTCGGCGTAATGATGGGCTCGGGCAGGCGCGCGTTCGGGGCCAGGCCGTCGGGGAGGCGCACCCCGTACATCTCGCGGGCGCCCTGGCGGTAGAGGGTGAGGATGGAGGTGCCCGTTGTCCCGGCGAGGTAGGCGCGCACCACGATCTCGACCGGCAGGATGTCGAGACGACGCCCCACCACGACATTCGGATCCGGGTACTCCAGCACGTGGTTCGGGCAGATGTCGGCGGTCTTCTCGAACCAGAAGCGCGCGGTCTGCGTCAGGACCTGGCCCTTGTAAGGAATGGCGGCGAGGATCCGGTCGAAGGCGGAGAGGCGGTCTGTGGCGATGATCACCCGGCGGCCATCGGCAAGATCATAGTTCTCGCGAACCTTGCCCCGGGAGTGCCCGGGCAACTCCGGAAGGTCGATGGCCCCAAGAACCGGTCGCAATGGCGGGCTGGTCATTCTATATCCGGACCTGTGAGATTTCCGCGCCGTCCGGACGCACCAGCCGACCGGCGTGCAGTAGCCCAAACCCATCCTGTTTGGCAGTCGTTTCGACCGCTCCGGAGGTTTTTCAATGCTTCGCTCCACCCTGATCGCCGCCGCCTTCGCCGTGGCGGCCTCCCCTGCAGCGGCCAAGCTCGCCCCGGGGGCCCAGGCGCCCGACTTTAGCGCCCCCGCCTACCTCGCCGGCAATCCCTTCACCTACAAGCTGGCCGACAACCTGAAGAAGGGGCCGGTTGTGCTCTACTTCTTCCCATCGGCCTACACCGCGGGGTGCAACCTTGAGGCCTACCTGTTCTCCGAGGCCGTCGATGAGTTCCGCGCCCTCGGTGCGACTGTGATCGGCGTGACGTCGGGCAAGACCGAGCGGCTCGCCGAGTTCTCGAAGGACACCAAGAGCTGCGGGGGCAAGTTCCCGGTCGCGTCCGATCCGGGAGCGGCCATCGCCAAGCGGTACGACGCCCCCCTTACCGTGAAGGGCATGGCGATGCCGGGGCTGTCCGGCAGGGTGTCCTATGTGATCGCCCCGGACGGCAAGGTCATCCACGCCTACGAGAACCTCGACGCCAATGATCACGTCAACCAGACCCTCACCGCGGTGAAGACCTGGAAGGCCGGCAGGGCGAAGTAACCCCGCCATCCGCCGGCGCGGAGGCCCGATTTCCTTGCGCCCGCCGCGGCTTTCCTCTATGGACCGCCGCTTCAACGGAAGGCGGTCACGGGTTGGAGCGCCAAAGGGACGGGAAAGCCCCGTCCGCCAGCCCGGGATCCATCGTTTCCACCGGTCACCCGCCGGCGGACGCGCCGCCCTCCACATGGGATAAAGGAAACATGGCGCTCTACGAGCACGTCGTCATTTCGCGGCAGGACATCTCGCCGCAGCAGGCTGAAGCCCTTAACGACCAGATCAAGGCGATCATCGAGGAACACGGCGGCGCCGTGGCCAAGATCGAGTACTGGGGCCTGCGCAACCTGACCTACCGGATCAAGAAGAACCGGAAGGGGCACTATTCCCTCCTCGCCCTCGACTCCCCGCCTGCGGCGGTCAAGGAGATGGAGCGCCAACTCTCCATCAACGAGGACGTCCTCCGGTACCTGACGATCCGGGTCGAGGAACTGGACCTGGAACTGTCGCCCATCCTCGCCCGCCGCGACCGCGAGCGTGAGCGTGAACCCCGTCGCGAAGACGCCTACTGAGATCGGAGGCTGAGACCATGACCGACGAAACCGCCGCCGCGCCCGCCGCGGGCGCCCGCCGCCCCTTCTTCCGCCGCCGCAAGGTCTGCCCCTTCTCGGGCTCGGCCGCGCCGAAGATCGACTACAAGGACGTCAAGCTCCTGCAGCGCTACATTTCCGAGCGCGGCAAGATCGTCCCGTCCCGCATCACCGCCGTGTCGGCGAAGAAGCAGCGTGAGTTGGCCCGCGCCATCAAGCGCGCCCGCTTCCTCGCCCTCCTTCCCTACGTCGTGAAGTAAGGAGAGCCCGAGATGAAGGTCATTCTTCTGGAGCGGGTCGAAGGCCGCGGCGCCCTGGGCGACGTGGTCACCGTCAAGGACGGCTTCGCCCGAAACTTCCTCCTGCCCCGTGGCAAGGCCCTGCGGGCCAACGCTTCGAACATGAAGGTGTTCGAGGCCCAGCGCGCCGAACTCGAGGCCCGCAACCAGCGCGCCCGGGAACAGGCGGCCAAGTCCGGTGAAACCCTGGACGGGACCGCTTACATCCTGATCCGCCAAGCGGGCGAGAGCGGCCAGCTTTACG